>CADCEW010000003.1 GCA_902800585.1 uncultured Prevotellaceae bacterium | reverse complement strand
GACTTGGAAAGCAAGAACAATGCGTTTGTCACATTGACAGGAAGCAACACACTGACAGATGGTATCACTGCAGATGACAGTCACAAAGGTGCACTCTTCAGTAAGGGTATCCTGCTCTTCAGCGGCAACGGTTCGTTGGAAGTCTATGGTAACTATAACAATGGTATTCACGGCAAGAGCAACATCGTGTTCGACAAAGGCATCAACGTCTATGTGAAATCTACCGCCAATCATGGCATCAAGGCTGGCGACGACCTCTATATCAACGGCGGCATCCTGAATGTCGAGATATCCGCTCCTGGAGCAAAGGGCATCAATGGTGACATTGATATCACTATCAATGGCGGACGCACCACAGTCCTCAGCACCAGCAAGGGTGAGTGGGACACTGAAGAACTGGAAACGAAAGCATCAGCAGGCATTGCCTGTGACTCCATCCTCACCATCAACGACGGTGAGATATTCCTGCAGTCTACTGGTAGCGGAGGCAAAGGACTGAAGGCAGACTGGGAGGGTTATATCAACGGTGGTAAGATCCGTATCATCACCACAGGCGGACTTTACTATAGCGATGGTACGACAGAGGACCATAACTACACAGGCGATACCGACCGACTGGACGATGCCTATACGTCGTCACCCAAGGGTATTAAGATTGGGACAAAGAACGAACATGGCGTACTGACCATCACGGGCGGAGACATCATGGTACGCACCAGCGGCAACAATGCCGAGGGCATAGAGAGCAAGGGAACATTGGACATCACAAACGGAAAAGTATTAGTTTATGCCCATGACGATGCCATCAACTCCTCTGGCGACCTGACCATCAGTGGTGGTACTGTCGTTGCCGTAGGTACTAACAACGATGCTATTGATGCCAATGGTAATCTGAATATCAAAGGAGGTACCATCGTGGCAATGGGTGCCAGCGGTGCTGAAGCAGGTCTGGATGCCGATGAGAGTCATGCACTCTATATCAGTGGTGGTAACATCTTATCCATCGGTGGACATCTTGACGTAAAACTCGGCAGTACTACACAGGGTATTGTACAGACGACAGGTTCCATCACTGCCAATAGCAGCGTTGAGATAAGAAACGGCAGTACAATCCTTACCACCTTCGACATCCCACCCTACAGCAGTTCTAATGGCACCATCCTTATCTCAACGAAAGCGATGACCAGTGGCAACAGTTACACCATCGTAACAGGTAGCGGAACTCAGACTGTCACTGCAACAAATACCATCAACAGTGGTTGGGGAAGCGGTCCTGGAGGTGGTGGACCTGGTGGTCCTGGTGGCTGGTAACATACAATAATCATCCTAAAACTACGTTATATGAAATGGATGAAAGAACAGAAAAGACATGAGAATCTGACATATCTGGCACTGTGGGGCATGCTCTTCGCAGTGCCAGTGCTCAGTCTTTATATCCGTTCCGTCAACAACCCCACCTTTGACTTCGAGTGGAAAGAAGTATTCATGATATGGAAACAGTTCGGCATCTTCCTTGTCATCTTCCTCATTCATAACTTCCTGCTCGCTCCCCTCTTGGTATACAAGCAACGCCGTGCCTTGTATTTCAGCATCGTCGCTGTGATTATAGGAGCCTTCATTGCATACCAATGTACAACACGACCACCCGAACGCAGGGACTTTCATCATGAGCCGCCTCCCTTTGAGAAGATGGAGAAACCTCACGGACAGCGTCCTCCTATGCCTCGGGAGTTCAAAGAACACCAACGGCACAGACCACCTATGATAGTAGGACAACATGATATCGTCGCGCTCATCATCCTTGTGTTGATGTTAGGCATGAATATCGGTATCAAACTCTACTTCAAATCACGCCATGATACAAAACAACTCCTGGCATTGGAGAAAGAGAATCTGGAACAGCAACTGGAATATCTGCGATATCAGATTAATCCGCATTTCTTCATGAACACGCTCAATAACATCCATGCATTGGTGGATATCGACCCTGAGAAGGCGAAAGAGACGATTCTGGAACTGTCGAAGATGATGCGTTTTGTACTCTATGAAGGCGATAAAAAGAAAGTACCCATGGGACGTGAGTTCGAATTCATCCGTCATTATATCACTTTGATGCAACTACGCTATACGGATAAGGTGGACGTACAAGTTGACCTGCCTGCGGAAGTGCCCGACTGCCAGTTGCCGCCCCTCATGCTCGTCACGTTTATCGAGAATGCTTTCAAGCACGGCATCAGTTATCAGCACGACTCATTCATCCATATCAAGGCAGACATCAAGGATGCCACCTTGCATTTTGAATGCAAAAACAGCAAGGCCGACAATCCCAATAAAGAGAAAGGTGGCGTAGGACTTGCGAATGTTAAACAACGATTAAACTTACTCTATGGAGAAAACTATACGCTGAATATACAGGACGAACCTGATACATATAACGTTGAACTTCAAATACCACTCACATGATTAGATGTCTGGCAATTGACGATGAACCTTTGGCACTGCAGCAGTTGGTGACTTATATCGAAAAGATTCCTTTCCTCGAACTGGCAGCCCAGTGTCAGAGTGCTTTGGAAGCAAGGAAATACTTAGAGCAGGAGACTGTGGATGCTATCTTCTGCGACATCAATATGCCCGACCTCAACGGGATGGATTTCGTGAAGTCGCTGCAATACCCTCCTATGGTAGTCTTTACCACAGCCTATAGTGAATATGCCGTTGAGGGTTTTAAGGTGAATGCCGTTGATTATCTCTTGAAACCTTTCGGTTTGCAGGATTTCCAAAGGGCGGCAAATAGGATAAAGGAACGTATGGAACCTTCTGCCAACGGCCAACAGCCAACAGCTAATAGCCAAGATGGCACCCTCTTCGTCAAAACCGAATATCGCATCGTTAAAATCACCATTGCCGACATTCGTTATATTGAGGGCATGAGTGAATATCTGAAGATTTACATAGAGGGAGAATCAAAACCCATCATCACCCTTCTCTCCATGAAGAAAATGGAAGAAAGGCTACGGGTAGGCGACCGAAGGTCGGGAATGAGGTTTCCTGACTATTTCATGCGCATCCATCGCTCGTATATCGTCAACCTCAACAAGATACAGGAAGTCAATAAAAATCGTATCATCATGGATGCAGATACCTACTTGCCTATCGGTGACCTGTACAAAGAAGCCTTCCAACGTTATCTTGATACGAAATTTCTTGGCAAATAGAAAGAAAGTGTGTATCTTTGCATCTTGATGAGAAGAATATTCACCTTATTCATATTATGGTTGTCTGTGCTGACAATGAGTGCACAGATGGCTGACCCTGTGCATTTCACGTCGCAACTGAAGGAACTCGGCAACGATGAGGCGGAGATTATCTTCACGGCAAAGATTGACCAAGGCTGGCACGTCTATTCCACGAACCTGACAGGCGGACCTATTGCTGCCACCTTTAATGTAGTGAAGATGGAGGGTGTGGAGAAAGTGGGGAAACTGAGGCCACGGGGCAATGAGCAGAAAGTCTTCGACAAACTCTTCGATATGGAGGTGCGCTACTTTGAAAATACTGCCACCTTCGTACAGAAAATCAAGTTCACCAAGCCGAAATATGTCATCGATTGTTATCTGGAGTATGGTGCTTGCAATGACCAAGTGTGTATGCCACCATCAACGGTGGAGTTTAAGAAGACAGGGAGCCTCACCCCTAACCCCTCTCCTTTAGAGAGGGGGACGACAGAGGTTCCCAAAGATACGGCCACTACCGACACCATATCCAACTCTCAACTCCTAACTGATCTCTGGCAACCTGTTACCAAAGAATTACAAGCATTAGATAAGACTCCCTCTCCTCTAGGAGAGGGTTGGGGTGAGGCTGCTATTTTCTTGGCTGGACTGTTAGGAGGTTTCTTAGCCTTACTCACTCCCTGTGTATGGCCTATCATCCCGATGACGGTATCGTTCTTCCTGAAGCGCAACAAAGAACGCTCGAAAGCCATCCGCGAGGCATTCACCTATGGACTGAGCATCATCGTGATTTATGTGGCATTAGGACTGCTTGTCACAGCCTTGTTTGGAGCCAATGCATTGAATGCGCTCAGCACTAATGCTTGGTTTAATATCTTCTTCGCCCTGTTGCTCATCATCTTCGCTGCCTCTTTCTTCGGAGCCTTCGAGTTGACACTACCTGCTTCATGGTCGAATAAGATAGACCAGAAGTCAGAGCGTACGACAGGTTTGCTGAGTATCTTCCTCATGGCATTCACCCTTGTTCTGGTATCTTTCTCCTGTACAGGACCCATCATCGGCTTTCTCCTGGTGGCAGTATCGACACAAGGTAACATCCTTGGACCTACTCTTGGCATGTTAGGATTCTCCATCGGACTGGCTATCCCGTTTGCCTTGTTTGCATTATTCCCATCATTGCTAAAGTCCGCACCCAAGTCGGGTGGATGGATGAATACGATAAAAGTCGTGCTCGGATTCATCGAACTCGCCTTCGCCCTCAAATTCTTGAGTGTGGCAGACCTTGCCTATGGCTGGCGTTTACTAGACAGGGAAGTCTTCCTAGCGATATGGATTGCGCTCTTCGGACTGTTGGGCGCCTATCTCATGGGATGGCTTCGTTTCCCCCATGATGATGTGCCAACAGCTAATAGCCAAAAGCCAATAGCCATTATTCCGTTCTTCCTCGGACTCCTCTCGTTCGCCTTCACCATCTATATGATACCTGGATTATGGGGAGCACCCTTGAAAGCCATCAGTGCCTTCACGCCCCCGATGTACACCCAAGACTACAAGCTCATCCAGACAACAGTAGTGGAAGCACCCTTCAAAGACTTTGAGCAAGGGATGGCATTTGCAAAAAAACAACATAAGCCCGTCATTATCGACTTCACTGGTTTTGGTTGTGTGAACTGCCGCAAGATGGAGGCTGCCGTATGGACGGATGAGGAAGTGGCACGACGACTCACACAAGACTACGTGCTTATCTCCCTCTATGTGGACGACAAGACATCACTCCCTCAGCCTATCGAGGTAGAAGTTAACGGACAGAAGCGCACTCTCCGCACTATTGGTGACAAATGGAGTCATCTGCAGGCCACTAAGTTTGGTGCTAATACGCAACCCTTCTATGTCCTGTTAGATGAAAACGGAAAACCACTGGGACCATCCCGTTCCTATAAAGAAGATATACAAGAATATCTCGAGTGGCTTGATCATGGATTGAAAAAACATCATAAATAAATGACGCTATATCCCCAGATGATTGTTGACGCCTTGCAAACAGTGACGTATGCAGGCACAAAGAAGAATATCGTTGAGAGCGGCATGATTGCCGACCAACCCGTTGTGGCTGCACCTCAGAAAGAAGGTGAGCCTTGGAAAGTAAGTGTTGTATTGGAATTCCCTCGTGACACCGATCCTTTCCTGAAGTCTACTGTCAAAGCTGCTGAGGCGGCCATTAAATATCACTGCCAAAAGCTAAATACTGACAGCCAAGAGCCAATTGAAGTCACTATCCAGACTGAGTTCAAGTCAAAGCCTCGCCCTGAGGTTGGCAAGTTATTGCCACAGGTAAAAAACATCGTTGCCGTCAGCAGCGGCAAGGGAGGCGTGGGAAAGAGTACTGTTGCTGCCAACCTCGCTATCGCATTGGCTCGTTTGGGTTATAAGGTAGGATTGTTGGATGCCGATATCTTCGGACCTTCTATGCCGAAGATGTTCAAGGCAGAAGAAGCACGACCCTACGCCGTTAATGTTGATGGGCGCGACTTGATAGAACCTATTGAAGCGTATGGTGTCAAACTCCTCAGCATCGGTTTTTTCGTCAGTCCTGAAACTGCAACGCTCTGGCGTGGTGGTATGGCATCAAATGCCTTGAAACAACTCATCGCCGATGCCGACTGGGGCGAACTCGACTATCTGATTCTCGATACACCTCCAGGCACTTCCGATATTCATCTCACATTATTACAGACGCTTGCCATCACAGGTGCCATCATCGTCTCTACGCCCCAACAGGTAGCCCTTGCCGATGCCCGTAAGGGTATTGATATGTATCGCAACGAGAAAGTCAATGTTCCTATCCTCGGCTTGGTAGAGAATATGGCATGGTTTACGCCTGCGGAACTGCCCGAGAACCGTTATTACATCTTCGGCAAAGAAGGCTGTAAGAAACTCGCAGAAGAGATGAATGTCCCCCTACTCGCCCAGATTCCTCTTGTTCAGAGCATCTGTGATAACGGAGACCAAGGCACGCCTGCCGCCCTTAACAGCGAAACGGCTACAGGTCTTGCCTTCATCAATCTCGCCCAGTCTGTTGTCACTGTCGTCAACAAGCGCAATCGCGAACTTCCTAAAACCCAGATTGTCGGGGTGAAATAAATCAAGAATCCGCAAGGCCTCTTAGTCCTGCGGGTTTTTGTATATCAAAGTAAAAAGAGGGCGTTGCCCGATAGAATTACTTGTGCTTCTGATAATAGTCTAAGCCACGCTTGACATTCTCTTTGACAGCGTCGGAAGAGATGGTGGCACCAGTGACACCATCGACCTGTGCCTTCTGGGCTTCTTTGACAGTCATGCCATTCCATTGGTCAAGCAGTTGCTTCCGGATTTTAGCAAAATACTTGGGCGTCTCTTGGTTTTTGAGTGCCTCAATCTTCACAATCTTATTCTTCTGAATGTAAATCTTCAGGGGAGTCGGACCAATATAGCCTTCTACATTGGTAGCAAGCGTGGTGGTGTTGATGACATACATACCATTTTCTTTCGTGATGACTCCATCGTTACCCTTTGCAGCCATCCAGAGGAAGGCAAGGGCGATACATACTGTTAAGCCTAATAGTTTCTTTTTCATATACCTTATTATAAATAACTATACTTCTTTTGTTTCTTTCATTTTTACCTCATACTCATGCTTCAGGAATTTCAGGAACTTCAGGCGATCCAGTGCACGATAACGCGCCTGATAGAACTGAAAGCGATAGACCACCAAGGTCAGTACGAAATAGCAGGCAGCCTGTATCCAGATAATACGCAACTCATGTGCCACATCGCTGAGTTCGGCACCCATAGAGTTCAAACGGATGAAAGCACGTGCTCCGAAGGTAGAGGGGAAAAGCCATGACACACCCTGCCAAAAGCTGGGGATATTCGACTGCGGCCATGAAACACCCGTCATGAACAGCAAGGGAACAGAGACAAAAACCACCAGTAGCATCACGTTCTCACGATACCTCACTGTACACGACACCATCATGCCGAAGAAGATACTGGCAAGGATATATGGCAACATCAGACATATCAACGAATAACCTGTGGCAAGTTGTGGGAAATGGAACAGATGCGGCACTGCCACAGACAGCCATGCACCCATCACAAGGAAGATCATGAAATAACACATCGCCTTTCCCATCACAATAGAGAAGGTATTCTTGTAGTGGGGATTACCTATTGGTATCAGGTTACGATAGGGATTCTCCTCACGTGCCGTACCTGCAGAGAGTCCGATACCCAATACCAGTGTCTGTTGCAGGATAAGCATCAGGACAGCAGGGAGGACAGAGGATCCATAACCACCCGCAGGACTGAAGATTGGCACATCGTCATAGTCGAGCGGACGCGACGCTATTGCTTCCTCACGAACGGTATAGTGTCCGCCCAGCTTTGTTTTCAGCTCCGTACCCATCTCCATCGTCACCGTCTGTGCCGTTTGAAAGATAGCCTTGTAGGTAAGCATCAGACTCATATCACAGAAAACACTCACTGTACCTTGCTTCAAGCCATAGACATCACCCTCAAAACTACTGGGAATCAAGTAGACACCCTTGACAAGCTGGCGACTGACGAGTGACTTCGCCTCATCAAGATCCTGCGCATAGTATTTCACATGCACATCAGGGGAGGCATCACACATACGGATGAACTGACGTGACAGCTGACTGTGCGAGTCGTCAACCACACAGACAGGCACTTCATGCACCACCTCATTATTATATATCCAGGAGTAAAGAAGCGGATAGACCAATGGCACTACGATGAAAAAGATGAGAACACCCTCGTCCTTCACCACCTGCGTCATCTCCTTGCTCCAGATATAGCAGAGTTCCTGTAGTCCTTGATATATATTATGGAATATAGACATAGGTCAGCATCGCATTCTTAATCTTCTTAACGACAAGCCAGGGCAGCAGCATGAAGGCTGCTAAGGCGATAAAATGGAACCATGCTTCAATCAACGGGAAACCGTTGAATACACACGTCTGGTACATCATCCAGTAATGACGTAGGGGAAACAGCCATGAGAGAGACTGCAGAGCACCATCCATTCCCATGACAGGAAAGGCGGATCCAGCCATAGAGATACTTAGTACTGCCCACAGGGAACAGATACTCATCGACATACGCAACGAAGGCATCAGTCCGAAGGCGAAGATACCAAACCCTTGAGCAGCAAGTACCTGAATAAGTCCCAAGAGTACCAGCATCCAAGGACTACCCAGATGTGGGAATCCAAGATGGTAGAACACATACCACTCATAGCCGTAGACGACAGCGAGCCAGATGACTGTCTGCGGCAGGAACTTCCCAAGGAGTGCCACTATGATATTTCCGTCCGCCCGTTCTATCCAGTCTTTCGAGGTGGCGAACTTCAACTCAGTACCCAGCGAATAAGCAGAGATCAGCAAGATAAACAGCATGATGATACCTGGTACCATCATCGTACTCAAGTAAATATTATAACTACTCCATGGGTTGGCAATCTGGTGTAAGTCGACATTGATAGGTTGCAGGAGGGTCTGTATTTGTGCGTTAGTAAGTCCTTTGGCACGCATCGTCGCCTGTCCTAATCCTGCAGAGCCAAGGGTCGAGACTGTTTTCATGTCCTTCATCAGCATCGAACCTGCCGCCATAGTGGTGTAGGTATAATAATAGGAAATCTTAGGCTGACGACTGGAAATCAGTTTCTCGGTAGTACCCTTGGGGATATAGAGGAAACCGTATATTTCGTTGCGCTGGATGGCGCGACGCGCCTCCGTCACACTGGGATAACGGGCAACAACCTTCGACATCTGGAAACCATCCAACTTACGAGTCAGCGAGCGGGAGGTGGTGGTATTATCCAAGTCGACAACACCCACAGGCATGTCTGTAGGCAATCCGTCGTCCATCAGTGAGGTGAAAAAGAATATCATCAGCACTGGGAACAGTACCATACAGAACCTGTAGATGTGATTCTGGCGCAGAATCAGCAACTCACGTATGCCAATGTCATATATCTGCCCGAGATACCTCACCTCAACTATAAACTATGAACTATTTAATAATCAGCGACATCCCGGGACGTAGTCCTTCGACTTTCTCCACAGGACGAGCCTTTACCTCAAAGGTCTTCAGGTCATACTGTCCGTTTGCCTTGGTCGCCTTCCAGACAGCATAAGAGCCCTGGTCTTTCATATAATAGACCTTCATCTGGATGCTTTTATTGAAGGCAGGCACGAAAGCGTCAAACGTCTTTCCGACCTCCATGCCATTGAGCTGATCCTCACGGACGTTAAACGTGCCCCACATATCTTTCATCACCGAGATGGACATGATGGGAGAGCCCGTACCCACCAACTCGCCCACCTTCGGATAGACATCACTGACCTCACCCTCCATCTGGGCTATCTGCACCGTCTCATGGATATAGGAGTTTACCTCGTTCACGGCACCCTTGGCACGACCTACCATAGCAGCGGCAGCCATCTTCTCTTCACGACGGGCACCATTCTTAGCCATCTGATACTGACTCTCGGCAGCCTTCGTCTGTGCCTCCATCGCCTTGTAGTTGGCATAAGCCTCATCACGTTTCTGGGCACTCATAACACCTTCATCATATAAACGCTGTACGCGACGGTATGATTTTTCTGCAATCTCGAGACCAGCCTTTGCCTGCTGCATCAACTGGAAGGCACCCTGTATCTGTTCTTGACGAGCACCATTACGTGCCATCTCTTCCTGAGCAGCGGCAGCATTCTCCGCACTCTGTGCCTGCTCCATCTTCGCACGGACCTCAGGGGCATCGAGGATGGCAAGGGTATCACCCACCTTCACAAAGTCACCTTCTTTCACACGAAGTTCCAAGATACGACCAGGCACCTTACTGGATACACGATACTCACTAACCTCTACTTGTCCCTGAATCAACTCGGGACCACGTCCCAAGGCAAAGAAACCAATGAGGGCGACGATGGCGACTGCTGCCGCAAATCCTATGACGGCAAGCATGATGTTGTTATGTTGTGTTTTTGCTGACATAATATATATTTTTCCAATTTTCAACTTTCAATTTTCAACTTTCAATTCTATTGCAACGTTCCCATGGCCTTCTGCAAGTTCACCTGACTGAGTCTGACATCAATCTCAGCGTCAATCTTCTCAGACTGAGCCTGCAGCCAAGCGGTCTGTGCCTCCATGACAGTCGTAGGAGAAATGACACCCTCACTGAAACCAACATTGGCCATACGCAGGTTCTCATCTGCCTTACGCGTATTGGCCATTGCCATCTCCAGTTTCTTATTCGCCTCCTCTACCCGGAAGACGCTCTGGTTGACCTGCAACTCTATCTTCTCACGAGCCTCCGCCAATTCCAGATTGGCAATCGTCGTAGCACCTTTCGAGGCACGTACCTTATAAGCTACATCGCCCCAGTTCCAGACAGGGATGCGTACCATCACGCCGACATTCCAAACACCAGCGAATTTCTTCTCGAAACCATTATATACATTCGGATTCGAGACGGCATAGCCACCCATCAAAGCCACTTGAGGCAGATTGCCAGCCTTGAGAATATTGGTTAACTGACGGCTCATATCCACGACATTCTGTAACTGTTTCAATTCGGGACGATTCTCGGCAGCCTGCTCTGCATTCACCTTCGGAGTCAGTTCCACTGTAGAAATATCTTCCCTTTCCTCATCTACTAATGTCACCTGCTCTTTCATCGGCAGTCCAATGAGCTGACAAAGCAACATCTTAGAGAGTGTCAATCCGTCATTGACTTTCAGAAGCATCATCTCTGCCTCGTTCACTCTAACATTAACACTGAGTCCCTCAGAACGGGTAGCAACACCCTCCTCTATCATCTTCTGGACATCACCATCGAGTTTCTTCACCAAGTCGAGATAACCCTGAGCCAGTTTCTGCTTATGTTTCAGCGACACCACCTGCCAATAAGCCTGATCAATCTGATACAAGGTATGTTGACGTTTCGTCTCCGCTGAGTTGGCAGCCATTGTCTCTCCGATATCCGCCATCTTGTTCATGGCGATAATGGCACCACCCATGAAGACAGGTTGTGTTACCATGACAGCACCTGCAAACATGTTACGAGTATCCGTACGGAAGGCATCCACGATATGCTGTCCCCTTTGGTTCAATGCTGTTCCAACAGGATTCAATATATTACTCATTCCCTCCTGAATAGAAGTTGGAGTAATACCTATGAGTTGCAACATATCCCATATATTCTGAGGCACAGCCTGCATAACCTCTCCAGCCTTCTCCTCTACACCAGTCGTCAGATTGGTGCCTATGTTGGACAAAGCGGATTTCTGGTTGTCATTAAGTATGGATATCTCCTTACTGGTCCATTCATAGCCACCTAACACACTGACATGCGGCAAGTACTTCGTCCGTGCCGACTTACGCAGGTTGGCAGCCACATCCTGCTTGACCTTGGATATACTCATCTGCTTGTTGTTGCGCAAGGCCATCGACCGACAACTGTCCAGTGTCAGTAAGTGCTGCGCTGCAACAGGCAAGGTCACCCATACAAGCAGGGAAAACAATAACTTTTTTTTCATGGGCTATTTTTCAAGTTCAATTGAACGGGAACCTATCTCATGTCCATCGACAATTACCTGAATGCGATAAGTTCCAGGTATTAAAGTGTCTTTTTTTGATATAAACAACTCCATCGGAGTCTCTTCACCTGTATATTCTATGGTCTTCTTAACAGTATAATCCACTTCCTTATCCTCGAAAGGACATTTTCCTGAAATGTTCAGCACATTACCTGTCGGAGTGAGGATTCGCACATAAATAGTACGCATACCGTTACTTGCAGTCACATTACGTGAAAGCACAAAGCGTACCTTCATCTCATTGGTTGAGCCGCCAATCTTATGAGGATGCTTTACACGCTCCTTCGTCTTGGACGAGAGCGCAGCCTTGTATATCATCATGAGGTCGATATTGACGGCATTCAACTGGGCAGCAATAGCCACCTTCTCTGAAAGTGTTGCATTATCAGAAGTCAATGCCTGATTCTGAAGATTACTCTCCTCCAACTCACTGCGCACCCGAGTGTTCTCGTCCTGTAATGCCTGATTCAGACGATTCAGAGAATCAATCTCCATCACATAACTACGTAACACCTCGCGGACAGTAGCCAGTTCTTTCTTTAGACGGGTAATCTCTGCCGCATCCGTTGCTTTCGTTTTCTTTAACTCTTGCAGTAATTGCTCTGTACGCTCTTGCTCACGAGTCAACTGGACGATAATGGAATCGTTGTTGATCCGTGTCTTCATCTCACTGTACTGGTCAGCAAACTGGCGGTACTCACCTTCCATCTCCTGCTTATCGAGAACGGCAAGTTCCTCCATATCCTTATTCACCTGTGTTTGCTCATTCAGATTGTAGGCCAAATATGCGATTCCTGCTATCAAAAGAGCTATTACAACACTCAGAATGTAAACAATCTTTTTGTCCATAGAATACTATATAGTACCTTATTAATAATTAATAAAACGGTGCAAAGTTAGAACTTTTTCCATAAATAGGCAAAGAAAAATTGGAAGTTTTGATTTTATTTACTATATTTGCAACAATATTAACGATAAAGAGGACAACCTATGAAGAAACAAGGCTTCTGGTATAAGGCTTTTGACCTCTATTATGACGGTTTCCGTCATATGCGGCTGGGACGTACCTTGTGGGCTATTATCCTGATTAAACTGTTTGTCATCTTTGTCATTCTGAAACTCTTTTTCTTTCCCAATTTCCTTAAGAGCCATACAGAGAAAGGTGGTGAACCTGACTATGTGGCAACGGAAATGATAGAACGAGCAAACCAATAACTTAAATCATACGTATATGAACGACTTTCTATTAAGCATCGATGCCGGCTCCATCAACTGGGCGAGAGCACAGTTTGCACTGACAGCCATCTATCACTGGCTGTTTGTCCCGCTAACCTTGGGACTTGCTGTAATTATGGGCATCGTAGAGACCTGTTACTACCGTACCAAGAAACCTTTCTGGAAAGACACCGCCAAGTTCTGGCAGAAACTCTTCGGTGTTAATTTCGCCATGGGTGTCGCCACTGGTATCATCCTCGAGTTTGAGTTTGGTACCAACTGGTCGAACTACTCTTGGTTCGTAGGTGATATCTTCGGAGCTCCCCTTGCTGTTGAGGGTATTGTAGCCTTTTTTATGGAGTCCACCTTTGTTGCTGTCATGTTTTTCGGATGGAACAAAGTCTCCAAGGGATTCCACCTTGCTTCCACTTGGCTGACAGGTTTGGGAGCCACGATCTCTGCATGGTGGATTCTTGTGGCAAACGCCTGGATGCAGTATCCCGTAGGCTGTGAGTTCAATCCTGATACGATGCGTAATGAGATGGTGTCGTTCTTGGATGTAGCCCTCTCACCTTTCGCCATCGACAAATTCTGTCACACAGTAATCTCCGCATGGATTATCGGTGCCGTCTTCGTTGTAGCCGTTTCCTGCTGGTATCTCATGAAGAATAGAGAGATAGAACTTGCCAAAGAAAGTATCAAGATTGGTGCTATCGTCGGACTGATTGCTTCCATAGGTGCTGCCGCCACAGGACATAAGTCGGCACAGAGTGTCGGAGAAGTCCAGCCGATGAAACTGGCCGCTATGGAAGCATTGTATAACGGAGGTACTGATCAGGGACTGACAGCCATCGCATGGGTGAATCCCATTGCACAACCTGATTACCAGAACGAAGAGTCGGCTCCATTAAAGATAGAGATGCCTTATGCACTCTCCTTCATGGCTACTGACAACATTCATGGTTATGTACCTGGCATCAACGACATCCTTAACGGCTATACCAAACCTGATGGTACCAAGGAGCCTTCTGTAGATGAGAAGATAGAGAGAGGCAAGAAAGCTATTGAGGCTTTAGCAGGCTATCGCGCCGCTAAGCTCGCCTCCAGCGATGACGGTTCGATAGCAGCAAGTCATCTGAAGACACTGAAAGAGAATATGCAATATTTCGGCTATGGCTATGTAAAGGACAAGAATGATATCGTTCCCTATATTCCCATCAACTTCTGGGCATTCCGCATCATGGTGGGACTGGGTTGTGTTTTCATCCTATTCTTTGCCACTCTCATTCTAATGGCATTCAAAATTCCTTTCTTGTCCATTGTGACAAGGAGACTTCTCGCCACTGTCGGACTATTGCCTGAGACAAAAGCGGACGAACATGATATTGCTGGACTACCTAAATGGCATTATATCGTTGCCATCGCCCTTGTTCCTCTTGCTTACATCGCATCGGAAAGCGGATGGCTTGTTGCCGAGTTCGGACGCCAGCCTTGGACCATTCAGGACATGCTGCCCACATGGGTTGCTGTCAGCGACATTGGCAGTTATGCCGTTGCTATTACCTTCTTCTTGTTCCTCTTCCTCTTTACGCTGATGCTTGCCGTAGAGATCAGCATACTGCTAAAACAGATTAAGAAAGGACCAGAGTATTCCGTTGAAAGTTGAAAACTGAAATTTGATAGTTATGATTACCTATAGTTTCTTACAGCATTATTGGTGTTTCTTAGTATCACTGTTAGGGGCATTATTGGTTTTCTTGCTCTTCGTACAAGGTGCTAATTCTATGGTGCGCTCTTTAGGTTATACAGAAGAAGGACGCCGATTGATTATCAACTCCACTGGCCGTAAATGGGAGTTTACGTTTACAACCCTTGTCACTTTCGGAGGTGCCTTCTTTGCCTCCTTCCCCCTGTTCTATAGTACTTCATTTGGTGGAGCTTATTGGTTGTGGATGATTATCCTGTTTACCTTTGTCTTGCAGGCTGTCAGTTATGAGTTCCAGAACAAACTCGGTAACTTCCTTGGACCAAAAACCTTCCAGATGTGCTTAGTCATTAATGGTCTTGTAGGTCCGCTGTTGCTCGGTGGAGCCGTTGCAACCTTCTTTGAGGGCAGTAATTTCATCATCGTCAAGGACAATTTGATTGACGCAGCGTCACTCACACCTATTATCAGTCGATGGGCAAATGCCTCACATGGACTTGATGCTTTACTCAATCCCTGGGTATTGGTATTCGGACTCGCCGTGATGTTCCTTGCCCGCGTATTAGGTATCCTTTATATCATGAATAATGTCAATGACGAGGACATCCGTTCACGAGCCAGTGTGCGGTTGATCGGTGCTGCCATTCCTTTCCTTATATTGTTTGTTACTTATCTTGTCCACCTGTTGCTGAAGGACGGCTATGCCTATGATGATAACGGTATCATCTCTATTGTGCCCAACAAATACCTGACGAACTTTATTGATATGTGGTATCTCACTATCCTGCTACTCGTCGGGGTTGTGTTAGTACTTTATGGTATCGGCAAAACCATCGTATCCAAAACCTATATCAAAGGTATTTGGCCTGCAGGTATTGGTGTCGTGCTTGTCGTGTTACCGCTATTGCTTATGTCGGCATGGAACAATACCGCTTACTATCCTTCCACTGCCGACCTGCAATCATCGCTGACAATTGTCAACTCATGCAGTAGTGAGTTCACGCTCCGTACTATGTTTTATGTCAGTCTCATCATCCCCTTCGTCCTTGCCTACATCGTGTATGCATGGCATGCCATCGACAAAAAGAAACTCGACAAACAGGAGATTGCTGACGAGCACGCCTATTAAAGGATATGATAATACTTGTTGTCATCCTTGCCTATTTTGTGCTACTCTTTATTGTCAGTCGCACAACAGGGCGGAAGGCTACCAATGAGACATTCTTTCGTGCCAACAGGCGCTCACCATGGTATATGGTCGCCTTTGGCATGGTAGGCGCTTCCATATCAGGTATCACCTTTGTGTCGGTGCCTGGTATGGTCGTTTATTCACAGATGACCTACCTACAGACCTGCATGGGTTTCATCTTTGGTTATATTCTCGTGGCCTTTGTATTACTGCCACTCTTCTATCGGCTGAACCTTACTTCCATATACACTTACCTTAATAAACGACTAGGATACCGTTCCTATAAGACGGGGGCCTGGTTCTTCCTGTTGTCTAAGATGACAGGAGCTGCGGTCAGGTTCCATGTGGTATGCATCATCTTACAACATTTTGTCTTCCAACCATTAGATATTCCTTTTATAGTAACCGTCCTGTTATTGGTATTCCTGATATGGCTCTATACTCGTCAAGGGGGTATCAAAACATTGGTATGGACAGACTCGTTACAGACGGTGTTCCTCTTTACATCATTGCTTCTTATCCTATGGCAAGTGGCTGGCGACCTTCATCTGTCGTTCAGCGACGCAGTCAAGACAATTCATCATCATGAACTATCACGCGTCTTTGTATGGGACGACTGGCAGTCGACGCAATTGTTCTGGAAGCAGTTCTTCAGTGGTATATTCATCGTCATCGTAATGACAGGAATCGACCAGGATATGATGCAGAAGAATCTGACCTGTAAGACACTGCGTGGAGCACAGAAAGACATGTGCAGTTATGGTATCGCCTTTTTGCCTGCCAATCTGCTGTTCCTCTCATTAGGAGTGTTATTGGTGCTGTGGTATCAACAACAAGGTATCGCCCTTCCCGTTATGAGTGATGATATATTGCCTTTGTACGTAGAACACTCTTCAATCTTCCTGTCTCTTGTGTTCGTACTTGGTATTGTGGCAGCCTCATTCTCCAGTGCCGACTCTGCATTAACATCACTTACCACCATCTATTGCGTTGACATCTGTGAACGGAGTAATGACGAGACGTTACGACGTCGTACCCATCTGATGATGTGCCTGGTCTTCATACTTATCATTTTATTGTTCCGTGCTGTCAATTCCACCAGTCTCATCGATGCCATCTACATCATCGTCAGTTACACCTATGGTCCTCTGTTGGGTATGTTTACATACGGTCTGCTTACCCATCGTCCCGTTAACGACACCTATGTACCATATATTGCTGTAGCATCACCTTTACTCTGTTATGCACTCGACTGGAGTATCAGTAGTACGACAGGTTACCATTTCGGTTACGAGTTGTTAATGCTCAACGGATTGCTTACCTTCTTGGGATTATGGATAAGTTCAAAATTTTATAGTTCATAATTAAAAAATAATTCGTACCTTTGTCCCCCAGAAAACGAAAAAACAACGATATGACACCAACAGAACAACGAAATCAACGATTGGGCGAGAAGATGATTCAGCATCTGGAGCGACGCCATTTTGAAGCATATTATTGTGAAACTGGTGAAGAAGCTGCCCAAAAAGTTAATGAACTGATTCCAGACGGAAGCAGCGTCACATGGGGAGGTACAATGACAGTACGCGACCTTCAGATTCCACAGCTATTGAAAGAACGTGGTACCCTTGACGTATGGGACCGTGACCTTGTGGAGACGCCAGAAGAAAAACAGGAAATGTACTATCGTGCCTTTCATGCGGATTACTATCTGTCGTCTGCCAATGCTATCTCAGAAGACGGCATCATCGTTAATATCGATGGTAATGGCAATCGCGTGGCAGCCATCACTTGGGGTCCCAAGCATGTCATCTTCGTGATAGGTATGAATAAAGTAGCGCAGGATGTAGAGGCTGCCCTAAAGAGAGCAAGGAGTACGGCAAGCCCTATCAATGCTGCCCGTTTTGATATTAAGACGCCCTGTCAGATAGACGGACAGTGTCATAACTGCAACTCACCCCAGAGTATCTGTAACTACATCCATTTCCTGCGTAACAGCAGTAAGCCTGGACGTATCATCGTCATTCTGGTTGGTGAATGTTTAGGATATTAAAACATGATAGTTTGTATCGCAGAGAAGCCCAGTGTGGCAAAAGATATTGCACGGATCATCGGAGCAACGAATGCCCATGACGGCTATATGGAAGGTAATGGTTTTCAGGTAACATGGACGTTCGGTCATTTGTGTACCTTGAAAGAACCTCATGACTATACTCCGATGTGGAAAGCATGGAGTCTGACGGCCCTGCCGATGATTCCAGAACGTTTCGGAATCAAACTTATCGACCAGCCGAGTATCAAGAAACAGTTTGCTATCATCGAGCGTCTGATGCAGAAAGCAGAGCGTATCGTCAACTGCGGTGATGCTGGACAAGAAGGAGAACTTATTCAACGTTGGGTGATGCAGAAGGCAGGAGCCAAATGTCCTGTCAGTCGTTTGTGGATATCCTCTATGACAGATGAAGCCATCCGCGAGGGTTTTCAGAACCTGAAAGACCAAGACGACTATCAACCACTCTACATGGCAGGACTCTCCCGCGCCATCGGCGACTGGCTGTTAGGCATGAATGCCACACGTCTCTATACACTCAAATACGGACAGAACCGGCAAGTATTAAGTATCGGTCGTGTACAGACTCCTACCCTCGCCCTTATTGTCAACCGCCAGAAAGAGATTGAAAACTTCAAACCAGAGCCCTATTGGGTCCTTGCCACCGTTTATCGTGATACGACATTTACGGCTACAACAGGGAAGTTCACTTCAAAGGAAGAAGGTGAAGAGGCTTTCGCTACCATTGAAGGAAAGCCTTTTACGGTAACCAAAGTAGAGAAGAAAGAAGGAAAGGAACAACCGCCTCAACTCTACGACCTCACTTCCCTTCAAGTAGACTGTAACCGTAAGTTCGGTTATTCAGCAGAGATGACACTCAACCTCATCCAGTCGCTCTATGAAAAGAAATTCACGACATATCCCCGTGTAGACACGCAATATCTATCCGACGATATTTATCCCAAGTGTCCACAGACGCTCAATGGGCTTTATCAGACGAAATTCAATGGTGTAGCTCCCTATGCAGAGTTCATTAAACCCATTGGCGGTAAGGCATTGAAGAAATCGAAACGCGTCTTCGATACCTCAAAGGTCACCGACCACCATGCCATCATCCCTACAGGTGTTATTCCACAAGGTCTCTCAGATGCTGAACAAAAAGTCTTTGACCTCGTAGCAAGACGTTTTATCGGCGTTTTCCTGCCTGATTGTAAGTTCTCGACAACGACTGTATTAGGTGAAGTGGACAAGATAGAATTTAAGGTAACGGGTAAAGAAATTCTTGAACCAGGATGGCGCGTTGTCAGGGAGAAAGTCTCTGAGTCCTCTGAGAACTCCGAGAACTCCGAGAAAAAAGAAGACGAAGAGCGCACGCTACCTACTTTTGTGAAAGGCGAAACTGGCGAGCATCAGCCTACCCTCACGGAAAAATGGACCACGCCACCACCCTACTATAACGAAGCCTCATTGCTCCGTGCCATGGAGACAGCTGGTAAGTTCGTGGAGGACGAGACTTTACGTGCTGCCATGAAGGAGAACGGTATCGGTCGTCCTTCGAGTCGTGCCAGTATCATAGAGACACTCTTCAAACGTCATTATATCAAGCGAGAGCGTAAACGACTGATAGCCACTCCCACAGGTATCGAACTCATTGACCTGATTCGCGAAGAACTACTCAAGAGTTGTGAATTGACTGGTATCTGGGAGAAGAAACTCCGTGACATTGAACACCAAAAATATGATGCAGGACAGTTCATTCAGGAACTAAAAGAACAGATTACTGCCATCGTCCACGATGTGATGGCAGACCCCAGTAATCGTCGCGTCACTGTCATTCCTGAGGAGACAAAAAAGAAGAAAGGCAATAAATAAGGACTGTCCTACGTTATTATTAACGTATGCAGAAGACACTACACCTTTTATATCTATTGTTGGTTGCCGTATTCCTGACGGGATGCGGTGCTGATCAAGCCATGAAGAAAGGTGATAAGTTCTATGCACTCGGTGAGTATTTCGATGCAGCGACACAATACAAGAGAGCGTATGCACAGACTCCTGTCAAGGAGAAGGCAATTCGTGGACAGCGTGCTTTGAAGATGGCAGACTGCTATCGACGCATCAATTACACACAACGAGCCATTGCCGCCTATCGTAATGCCATTCGTTATGGACAAACAGACTCAATGACTTACTTGTATCTTGGTCAGCAGTTACTGAAGAATGGCAGTTATAAGGAAGCAACGAAAGTTTTCACCGATGTCCTTACCGACTCATTCAGCAGTCAGAGTCCAGCTTTTGCCAAGATTCTTGCTGAGAACGGGAGACGCTCTTCAACACAGGCTCCCATCTGGAAGAATGAGGGTTCACGCTATACTATTAAGCGTGAAAACATCTTTAACTCCCGTCGCAGTGAGTATTCGCCCTGTCTGGGAGGCGATGGCGACGACCGTCTTTACTTTACTTCTACCCGTAATGAGGCTACTGGTGACGAGCTGAGTGGTATCACAGGAACAAAGAACGGAGATATCTTTGTTTCACAAAAGGATGAACAGGGTAGATGGCAACGTCCTCAAGTCATTGACTCTGAATTGAATTCCGATGATGATGAGGGTGCTTGCTGTCTGACTCCTGACGGACATACAATGTACCTTACCGTCTGTCAGACAGATAACAACTATCCCCGTTATGCGAAGATTGCATCTTCACGTCGTTCAGATGCCGCATGGAGCAAACCTCAGATTGTGGAAATCTCCCGTGATACGCTTTCACTATTCGCTCATCCTGCCGTCAGTCCTGATGGAAAATGGCTCTACTTTGTCAGTGATATGCCAGGTGGTTTGGGGGGCAAGGATATCTGGCGCATGCGTATTGATAACAATATCGGAGGCGTAGAAAACTTAGGAGCACCCATTAACACACCTGGTGATGAACTCTTCCCTACTTTCCGTCCTAATGGTGATCTGTATTTCTCCAGTAACGGACATGAAGGAATGGGTGGTTTAGACATCTTCATTGCTAAACCCAATGCCTTCGGATGGCAGTTAGAACATCCCGGTTTCCCCTTAAATTCACAAGGTGATGACTTCGGCATGACTTTCGAAGGGAGGCTGAACAAAGGCTTCTTCTCCTCCAATCGTGGTGATGCACATGGATGGGATCATATCTATTCGTTTGAGAACCCAGAGATTATCCAGACTGTCAAAGGCTGGGTCTATGAGCAAGAAGGCTATGAACTGCCTCAAGCAGTCGTCTATCTTGTAGGCAACGACGGCACCAACCTGCGACTGAGTGTCAAAGGTGATGGCTCTTTCACCCAACAGATCAAGCCCAATGTCGACTATGTCTTATTAGGAACCTGTCCTGGTTTTCTCAATCACAAGGAAGAACTTCGTGTGGAGCCTGCCACTGACTCTGAGGAATATGTGTTGCAATTCCCTCTTGCCAGTATTGCCGCCCCCGTGTTAATTGACAATATCTTCTATGATTTCGATCGTGCTACCTTGCGTCCTGAGTCGACAGAAGCACTCGACAAACTGGTTGTCCTATTGAATGAGAACCCGCATGTAGCCATTGAACTGGCTGCCCATTGCGATTATAAGGGCAGTGAAGAATACAATGTCCGTCTCTCACAACGTCGTGCTGAGTCCGTTGTCAACTATCTCATCAGCAAAGGTATCAAGAAAGACCGCCTGTCGCCTAAAGGTTATGGCAAGGGTAGTCCTAAGAAAGTACGTAAGAAACTAACGGAGAAATATCCTTATCTAAAAGAAAACGACGTTCTGACAGAGGAATATGTCAGAACGTTCACACCAGAACAGCAGGAAGAGTGTAACCAACTCAACCGCCGTACGGAATTCAAAGTGACTTCTACTACTTATGGTATGTTCGATAAGAAGGGACAACTTATCGAATCACCCGCTCGTAACTAAGTAGTTCGTAAACCCCAATCATCAACAGACAGAACAACGTGAAGACCACCATGATTGGATTGATATGTGGTGGTTCGGCAATGGTCGTGCGTATGAACACCTCCAATTGAACCAAAAGCAGTTCCCATCCGTGGAATAACGTGAAGAGAAGTGCGGCAAAGAGAATGCAACACCCTGTCCAGATGCGCGTATAACGCTTCATACGAACGGGCAAACGGTTCATCACACGCTCTGTGAAACCGTTGTCTTCTATCGTCTGCTGGGCTGCTTCGCTAAAGAACTGTTGCAGCAATTTCTCGTCTTGTTTATCCATATCCGTTTTGTTTTAAATAGTTTGCCAGTTTTTCTTTTCCTCTGGAGAGGTGCGACTTAACCGTTCCCTCCTTGATTTGTGTTATCTCCGCTATTTTCACGATATCATAGCCATCGATGAGTTGTAGCGTGATACACGTTCGTTCATCAGGTTTCAACAGGGCAAGTGCATGATACATGTCCATTTTCAAGGATGTCTGCACCTGTGATCCTGTACGCTCTGGAACTACATCGATATCCTCCGTCTGTTTCTTTGATCGCGTGTAGTCGTAGAACACATTATAAGCGATACGCATCAGCCATGTCTGGAAAGAAGCGAGTCCTCTGAACTTACTGATATTCGTATATGCCTTGATGAATGTGTCTTGTGCAAGGTCGTCACTCAACTGTTCATCTCCTAACGTCTGATGTAGGAAGAAACGTCGCACAGGTGACTGGTATCGGCGCACGAGTTCGTCAAAAGCCCGCCTGTTGCCTAATACAGTCACTTGTGCTACTAAGGAGATGTCAGTGAGTGATGCCACAGTTCAATCCTTTAATCTTCTCAACCTTTCAAAGAACTTTGTTTTTCTCTGGCATGATAATCCACGCCACGATATAGAAGATGACTCCAGAGAAGCATGTCAACAGGGTGAGTGCTGCATAGCCTAAGCGAACGGCTACCGGGTCAAAGTCCATATATTCTGCGAATCCACTGCAAACACCGGCTATCACACGGTCGTTTGAACGATACAATTTCTTAGTCATAATCTTGTTGTGTTAAATCATCATTATTATTATTCGGGGTTCTCTTGCCAACTGATTTGGCTGCCAAAACCTTACCTAATCCGATACAGAACACGAGTGCACCGATGCCGAATCCGATAGTACCTGCGGCAAAGTAAAGGAAGATCATCAGACCCACACCTACAAAACACTGGCGCATTCCCTTCTGATACTCGTCACTTACCTCATCAGGCACGTTATTCAACAACTCGTCTGGAATGGGTTGTCCTTTCTCCATCGCCATCTGTGCCAGTTTCATCTTCTCCTTTCTATTCTTATTTACGAAGTAGAAAATGGCTATGATGATCAACAATGGAGCCAAGAGGAAGATAATCACGATGGCGATAATGGCTATCACCATACCTGGAACAACAGCTGAGTCCGAGAAGATATTCTCCAGCATCTTGCCGACACCTTTCTCAACAGGGTCGTCAGAATCCCAGTCATCATCGAATGACGAACTATATGCGCTGTCTATCGACGTCGTATCTGAGAAGGCATCCACACCACTGCTCTGCTTTGTAGTGTCCACTAACTCCGTTCCGCGAGGGGTGTGACGGTGCTTCTGTGAGGCTGCCTGTACACTCATTCCGAGTGTAAGCATCAGGGTAAAAACGATTAATACCTTTTTCATTTTCATGTATGTTTTTATTGTTTTGTTCACCTGTTAGACGTTACAATTTGTAAATTAGTTGCAAAGGTGCGGATTTTTTTTTAATTTTGCAAGCAAATGACGGAATTACCTGCTGAGTTTACCACATATACTCGTCAACTGATGGGTGATGAACGCTTCGAACGATACTTGCATTCGTTTGAGGAGGAGGCTCCTGTGAGCATTCGTCTCAACCCCCGAAAGCCCACAGGAAAGCCTATTGACGGAGAGGAAGTGCCTTGGTGTCGCCATGCCTACTACTTGAAACAGCGTCCGAATTTCACGATGGACCCCCTCTTTCATGCAGGCTGCTATTATGTGCAAGAGGCTTCCTCGATGTTCCTGGACGAAATCGTACGCCAACTTTCAATTTTCAACTTTCAACTTTCAACTTTAGACATGTGTGCAGCTCCTGGTGGAAAGTCCACATTACTCCGTTCTGCGTTGCCTGAAGAGAGTGTGCTTTACAGCAACGAACCTATTCGCAACAGGGCGAGTATTCTTGCCGAGAACGTCCAGAAATGGGGCTATCCAAACCATATCGTCACCAACAACTACCCAAAAGACTATCGTAAGTCGAAACTCCGCTTTGACATCATCCTCTGCGATGTCCCTTGTTCTGGCGAGGGTATGTTCCGCAAAGACGAGGCAACCATCCGCGAATGGAGTCCGCAAAATGTAGAGAAATGCTGGAAACTACAGCGCGAGATTGTCGCCGATGCGTGGGAATGTCTTAACGAGGACGGACTATTTATATATAGTACATGTACTTTTAATACGAAAGAGAACGAGGAGAACATCCGTTGGATGCTCGAAGAATATGACGCGAAAGTGTTGAAAGTGGAGACAAAGCCTGAGTGGAACATCACAGGTTCGCTGTTAGAAGGCTTTAATGAGCCTGTCTATCGCTTCATTCCTGGCATCTCTCGAGGGGAAGGACTGTTTATGTGTGTCCTTCAGAAAACGTCCCAAAACTCGTCTCATAGTTCGGAACAAGTTGTTCCAAAGGCTGGAATGACTCGTTCCAAGGCTTGGAATAAGTTGTTCCAAGGCTTGGAATACATCGTTCCAAGCGTTGGAACAAATGAAAAGAAAGCCTCTTATCCTCAAGTTGAGTTATCTTATCCGCAGGCAATGGCGTATCTAAGGCATGAAGCACTCGTTCTTCCAGAGGAGACACCTCGTGGTTTGGTGGAGGTTTGCTTCCTTGGACACCCTCTCGGACTGGCAAAGAATATCGGCAATCGCGCCAACAACCTCTACCCCAAAGAATGGAAAATAAAGACAACTTATATACCCAACGAGTACGAACCAATACTTAAAAAGATATGAAACAATATTTAGACATACTTGACCGCATCCTGAAAGAGGGTGTACAGAAAGGTGACCGCACAGGAACGGGCACTATCAGCATCTTTGGAACACAGTCGCGCTATAACCTCGACGATGGTTTTCCTTTGTTGACAACCAAGAAACTGCATTTGAAGTCTATCATCTACGAACTCCTTTGGTTCCTTCGTGGCGATACGAACATCAAGTATCTCAACGACCATAAGGTGAGTATCTGGGACGAATGGGCAGATGAGAATGGAGACTTAGGACCCGTTTACGGACATCAGTGGCGCTCTTGGCCCGACTATAATGGTGGAGTTATCGACCAGATACAATATGTTGTAGACCAGTTGAAGAACAATCCCAACTCACGTCGTATGATTGTATCGGCATGGAATGTAGCGGAAGTCAATAAGATGGCATTGCCTCCTTGTCATACTATCTTCCAGTTTTATGTCGCTGGCGATCGCCTTTCACTGCAACTCTATCAGCGTTCGGCAGATACTTTCTTAGGCGTTCCTTTCAATATCGCCTCTTATGCCCTGTTGCTTCAGATGATGGCACAGATCACTGGCTTCAAACCAGGCGACTTCATCCACACTACTGGTGACACGCATCTCTATCTCAATCACCTCGAACAGGCGAGGTTACAACTGACGCGTGAGCCTCGTCCTCTGCCTACAATGAAGATTAATCCGGATGTAAAGAGCATCTTCGACTTCCATTATGAGGACTTCGAACTTGTGGGTTATGACCCTCATCCCCATATCAAGGCAGAAGTCTCAGTATAACCCATTAACCCTATTAACCCCATCATGCCCATCATTACCATCATTGCTGCCGTTGCCAAGAATCGTGCCATTGGTTTCGAGAATAAATTGCTGTATTGGTTGCCTAACGATTTGAAGCGTTTCAAGGCACTTACCACTGGACATACCATCATTATGGGGCGCAATACTTATCTGTCGCTGCCCAAAGGTGCCTTGCCCAATCGTCGGAATGTGGTATTAAGCCGTTCTGCAAAAGCCTTTCCTGGCTGTGAAGTGTTTCCTTCTTTAGAGAAAGCACTGAAGAGTTGTAAGGATGATGAACAAGTCTATATCATCGGAGGAGCAAGGGTTTATGAACAAGCAATAGCCTTTGCCGACAGGCTCTGTCTGACAGAGATTAACGATACGCCCAAAGAAGCCGATGCTTTCTTCCCAGACTACAGCGAATGGCACGTAGATACGAAGGAAGAACATCCGAAGGATGAGAAGCATGCCTTCGAATATGCCTTTGTAGATTACGTCAGATAATACTTATTCTTTGGCTTTTTCTGTCGCTGAATAGTTGATGCGAAGGGCTCCTGCTTGTCGCAATGCTTGCTTGACATCATTGATGGTTCCCATGTCTGTATCACGATCTGCATGGACATTCACTGTCATGCGCATCCTGTCTTCATTCGACATCTGCTCACGAGCCTCAGCAATAGCCCCTGGTATCTCATAGACAGACACATAATGATCATTCACTTGTATACGTGTCTCATCACTCACTACCTGTCCTTGTTCATCAATAGGATGTCCGATATACAAGTAAACCACACTGCCTTTATGTCCTGTCTTCTCTAATTCTATTCCCTGCGGCACCACATAGCGCACCTTCAGTTCTGTCTGTCGCATGTGCGTCACAATCATAAAAAAGAACAAAACGGTAAAGATCAAGTCAGGCATTGAGGCGAGATTCAAGCCTGGCACATCATGGTTACGACGACGAAAACGACTCATTGGCTACCTCCTTCCTGGGTGGGCTTTGCCTCACTGATACGCAATGGATATCGTTTAATGATAACTTCGCGCTCTTCTGGTGTACATTGTGAGAAATGATGCCCATAACGTTGTAGTGCCATCTTCTCACGCAGTGCATGGAAAGCAGCCACAATAGTGTTCTGCATCTCGAAGTAAGCCTGATAACTGGAGGCACGATCTGTCTGAACGCCTACCACATAGTGCTCTGTCTGTCTGCTCGCCACAAACGATTCTACTTGTTGTTGCAGTTCAGCAAACGAGACAGTCTGATGGTCTATCCACAAAGAATCTTTTCCGTCCAAGCGTATCTGCATCACATTACTGCGGCTGATATCCACTTCCTTCTGTTGCTCATCATCAAGTGGAGGCAACTGACGGAAGAGTCCTTTGTCCGTATCCATTGAGGAAGTCACCAAGAAGAACACCAACAGCATGAACGAGATATCGGCTGTCGATGTAGTGTTCAATTGGGGAACGTCCCTTTGTTTACGTCGGAAGAACATACCTTAATGCTCAATTATCAATTCTTCAACTTTCGATTGAGTCCGGAAATGCCATAGATGACAAAGCATCCTGCAATGACAAAGAGAATAATGGACGAGTAAATCAGTCCGTCTGTCGTCTTCAACCAGAAGCGATCCGTATAACTGATGCCATTGATAATCAGTGGTTGTGAAGAGCCTAACAGACAGGTTATCGCCAATAAGAGGATGGTAAAGACTACCACGCCCCAGGCTATCCAACGACGAGGCACGCGATTGCTCATGGCAATACTCTCCGTTCGCAGACGGAAAGAACGCACAGCAGATATCACGGCGACAACCATCGCTGTCAGTAATGCGGCATACATCAGCCACAGCATCACCTCTGCCAATAGATAATTACCAATATTCGCCATACTTCTTCTCTTTTCACTTTCCTTTGTACTTCGTCACTGAGTCTATCAGCGTGATAGCACTCTCCTCCATTTGTGAGGTCAGATGCTCTATCTTCGAAAGGATATAGTTATAGAAGAGTTGCAGTATCAACGCCACGATGATACCAAAAATGGTGGTAATCAATGCGACCTTCATACCTGAAGCGACAATCGTCGGACTGATATCGCCTGCTGTCTGTATCTGATCGAAAGCCATTACCATACCAATCACTGTTCCTAAGAAACCCAATGAGGGGGCAACAGCAATGAATAATTTAATCCACGAACAGCCTTTCTCCATATTGGATATCTGTACTGTTCCATAATTCGTCAACTGACGATCAATCTGTTCCACTGGTTCCTTGATATGTAACAGTCCCTGATAACAGATACTTGCGACAGGACCTCGAGTATTACGACACAAGTCTTTGGCACCTTCCACATCATCCTCCATCAGTTTAACATCAATATCCTGCATCAGTTTCTTCGCATTCACCTCCGACAATGTCAAATAGATGATACGCTCTATGCAGAAGGCAAGACCTATCACCAAGGCAAGAGCCACCAACGACATAAAACCTGCAGTTCCTTCAATGAACTTAGACTTCAGTATCTTATGCAGTCCCCCACCCTCAGCACCATCCATCTCACTGAGATCGGCATCAATCAATGCCATCGCAGAATCAGCAGCAAGGGTGTCAACTACTAATTCTGTGGAGTCTTTCACTTTCTTATCCTGTGCCATTGTCGGCTGCACGAAGGCAAACACACCAACGATGGCAAAAAGCGCAAATAGTTTCTTCATATCTTCACTCACAAATTTGAGGGCAAAGATAAGCATAAAAATCGGAAAAGTACAAATATCTTAGAAGAATTTGACTATTTCATCCAATTCTCTATGTACAGGACGTTTTGGCTCTTCAGCTCTGTAGCCTAAGGCAATAACTGCCATGATGGTCTCGTTCTCAGGAATGGAGAACAATTCTCTTAACTTATCAGCTTCACGCATACCCATAATAAGGGTGTCGAAGCCCATTGCTCTTGCTTTCAAGATAAGATAGCAGTTACTCAGTCCATTGTCATAGGCACCCCAACCATCACCTACTTCGTTAGTCTGATTACCTTGGAAGAAGCCAGACTTTCCACGCTCATAGGTTGAGACAATCAGTACTGGAGCATTCTTGATACGCTCCTTATTACCGCCGACCATATCCTGCACTGCTGTCAGTTTCTCTTCACTGATAGCAACATAATACTTCGATGGCTGTTGGTTTGCCCAAGAAGGTGCATCCTGTGCTGCCTTCAACAAGTCACGAACTTCTGCCTCAGATATCTTTTTAGAGGCATCATAGTTACGAACACTTCGTCTTGATGTAAGAACTTCGTCGAAAGAAGGTGAAGATGTGGTTTCCTCATTGCTGTTGTTTGAACAACTTGTCAATGATAACAGTGCGGCTAATGCACCTAAAAGAATTGTTTTTGTCATAGTTTTAATATTTTGTGAAGTTAATCTTTGTATCTGATAAGCATAGATACAAAATAAAAAAAGCGGAGAGAACAGGATTCGAACCTGCGAACCGGTTTTGCCGGTTACACGCTTTCCAGGCGTGCCTCTTCAACCACTCGAGCACCTCTCCTTGTTGAATTGCGGATGCAAAGGTACGAATTAAATCTGAATTCCAAAAACTTTTTGCACATTTTCATTTGTTTGCCTGCAAATAGTCTCCTCACTAACACCATACGCCTCAGCAAGACGGGTGATGATATGACGGATAAAGGCAGGTTCATTACGATTGCCACGCATAGGAACGGGAGCCATATAAGGTGCATCTGTCTCCAAGACAATACGATCTAATGGTACAACCGCAGGCAACACCTCTGGCAGATGACTCTTCTTAAAGGTAAGAACGCCACCAATGCCCAATACAAAGTTGTCAAATTCCAATAATTGACGAGCCTCTGTCTCATTACCCGTAAAACAATGGAACACACCACCAGGCAAATCCTTCACATACCTTTTTAATATACTTACCATCTCATTTTGTGCTTTCCGACAATGAATCATCAACGGCAGACGCGTCTCCACCGACCAGCGTACCTGTTCCTCAAAGGCCTCCAACTGTTCCTTTTCAAACTCACGACTCCAATAAAAGTCCAAACCGACTTCGCCGATGGCAAGAAGAGAAGCCTCACCCCCCGCTCTCTCCTGATGGAGAGGGAGCTTTTGTTTTATATTAGAAAGGACTTCATGCCAATCTGCTTTTACCTCTTCCGGATGGAGTCCGAGCATGGGATAGGCATAGTCAGGGAATCGGTTGCAGACGTCCATCACTGTCTGGCATGAGGACAGATCGATGGCTGGCACAAACACTTTCACACAACCAGCCTCACGGGCTCGTTGTATGACAGCGTTGAGATCGTCTTTGAACTCCTCGCCATCCAAGTGACAATGGGTATCTATGTAATTGAGAATTGACAATGGAAAATTGAAAATTATTTATCTCTATGCAGCAGTTCGTCCATATACTGACGGAGAGCCTGTTTGCGTTCCTCTGCTACTTTCACTTTCGACAAGTATTGGGCTGCCTGTTCGAAATAGTAGTTGATCTTCTCCTCACAGAGTTGACGGATACCTATCTCATCATAAAGGCGAGTGACAGCAGCCACCTTCACATCACGATTGAAAGTAGGTGCTTCTACCCATCGCGTCAGTTCTGCACGTTGTTTCTCATCCGCACGGTTATAGGCATTGATGAGCATATATGTTTTCTTATTCGAAGCGATATCGCCTCCCACAGCCTTACCAAACACTTTCGGATCGCCATAGACATCCAATAGATCATCCTGTAACTGGAAGGCGAGTCCCAACTGTTCTCCAAACTTATATAAGTTCGCCACATCCTCCTCAGGAGCATCTGCAAGGAGTGCACCAATCTTCGTGGCACAGGCAAGCAATACAGAGGTCTTCAGACGAATCATCTCAATATATTCGTCTTCCGTCACATCACTGCGTGTCTCGAAAGCCATATCGTATTCCTGTCCTTCACCAATCTCCAAGGCTGTCTGCGTAAAGCAATCCAGCACATCTGCGAGTTTCTCCGAAGGTACTTGAGCGATACGTTGATAGGCAAGCACCAGCATGGAGTCGCCAGAGAGGATAGCTGTATTGGCACCCCAACGCTTATGCACTGTCTCATGTCCACGACGAAGGTCTGCCTTATCCATCAAGTCATCATGCAACAACGTGTAATTATGATAGGTCTCCAATCCACAGGCAGGCATCAAGATGGTTTCCGGCTCGTCTTTATAAAGGTTATACGCCATCAGCATCAGCACGGGACGGATGCGTTTACCACCTATTGACAACACGTAACGGATAGGATCGTACAGCGACAGAGGCTTACGCTCGTAGGGAAGTTGGTCTAAGAAGTTATTGACAGACTTCAGAATTTCATTTGATGATTTCATATCTTTTATAACTTAAATACAATGGGAATACTTACTTTCGTCCGACAAGGTTTGCCGTTCTGCACACCAGGTTGCCATTTCGGCATCATACCCAACACACGCAACGCCTCTTGGTCACACTCCCTCGACAAAGATTGCGCAATCTTCAGACCCGTAATACTTCCGTCTTTCTCTACATAGAAGTGGGCGATGACCTTTCCCTGCGTCTTTCTTGCCTGAGCGAGTTTGGGATATTGCAGGTTTTTTGTCAACCATTTCATAAACTCTACGGCACCACCAGGATACTGAGGAAGGTCTTCTACCAAGCGGAACTGCAGAGGATTATTCTCCGGATCGATACCCATCGGCATCAGTACCTTCCCGTCATCCTCTTCTTTCTGTAACTCTTGCAACAACGCCTCATCTTCACCTTCGCCCTCGTCTTCTGCTATCTGCTCTTCCTGTGGTGCTATCTCCACATTATCATCCACGATACGCAGTTGTTCGGCTTCCTTCGGTTGTGACTTGTCTGGCTCCAACTGAGCGAGTTGTTCTTCTATTGACATAGGAACCATCTCGTCCTCATGTATCAACTCATCAAGGTCGAGTGTCGCCACATCATCAGAAGAAGGAACACTATTCCACTCCAAGGCGACAAAGAAAATCGCCAGCACCAGAATCACTCCTAAAAGGAATCCTGTGGCGCGCTGTTGTTCCAAATCAGCCTGTGGTGACTTCTTTTGTTCCATGTCGATGACAATAAAAACCGTATTCGTCCGTTAATTAGATGGCAAAGTTACAAAAAAAGCAGTATCTTTGCGCTGAATTTAGGAATTATTAGATGAAAAAAGTCGTTTTTACGCTTATCGGTATTCTTTTTGCCCTTCTGTCGAGTGCACAGGAGAGTCAGGAAGTATATACCTTTCTGCGATTACCTGTCAGTGCCCATGCGGCAGCCTTGGGTGGCGACAATATCACGATTAGTGACGACGACCCTACCATGATCTTCCATAATCCTGCTTTGATTAGCAACACTTCTGATAAGAGCATCAACCTCAACTTCATGACTTATATGGAGGGATCGAAGTCGGCTTCCGCCTCTTTCATCAAGGCATGGGGCGAGCGTGCTACATGGGGTGTCAGTGCCCAGTATATGGACTATGGAAGTATGAAGGAAATGACCATCGACAATATCGAAGTCGGAACATTCTCTGCCAAGGACATTGCCATTGCTGGTACCTTCGCTTATCTGTTAGGTAACCGTTGGAGCGGTGGTATCACCCTTCGCGTCATCTCGTCATCTATCGCAGGCTATAACTCTATGGCTATCGCTACTGACCTCGGTCTGAACTATCTCGACGATGAACGTGGCTGGTCGATATCGGCTGTTGCCAAGAATCTTGGTGGACAGGTAAAGGCTTTCCAGGACACTTACGAGAAGATACCTTTCGACTTGCAGGTGGGTGTCTCCAAAGAATTCGATGCAGCGCCCTTGCGTTTCTCTGCAACCTTCTCGCGCCTCAACCGATGGGACACCAGTTTCATTCAGCATCTTGCCATAGGTGCCGATGTCTTTATCGGAGAGAGCATCTATATCGCTGCAGGTTATAACTTCCGTCGTCGTGAGGAGATGAAGATCAGCGAAGGCGATAGCAGTAGCAGTCATGGTGCAGGACTCTCCATCGGAGCAGGCTTGACGCTCAAGCGCTTCAAACTTGGCGTGGCGTATGCGAAATACCATGTGTCCGCCTCGTCGTTGTTGATTAATGCGACCTACTCGCTATAACGATAAAAGAAAAAGAATATGAAAAAGATTACAATAGCCATTGACGGCCATTCTTCGTGCGGCAAGAGCACGATGGCAAAGGATTTAGCCCGCGAGGTGGGTTATGTCTATGTTGATACTGGTGCCATGTATCGCAGTGTGACACTTTTCGCGCTCCGCAACGGACTGTTCAACAACGACACTATTAACGAAGAAGAGTTGCGTCGTCGCATGCCAGAGATACAGATATCTTTTAAGTTCAATCCAGAGACGGGGCGTCCTGACACTTATCTGAATGGCGAACTCGTAGAGAAGGATATCCGCACGATGGAAGTCTCCAACAAAGTCAGCCCTATTGCTGCCCTCGGTTTCGTGCGTGAGGCGATGGTTGCTCAACAGCAACAGATGGGTAAGGATAAAGGTGTCGTGATGGATGGTCGTGATATCGGCACTACTGTCTTCCCCGATGCAGAGCTGAAAGTCTTCGTTACTGCTTCTGCTGAGGTTCGTGCCCAGCGTCGCTTTGACGAGTTAAAGGCGAAAGGCATGGATGCCGACTTTGACGACATCCTCAAAAACGTACAGGAACGTGACTACATCGACTCCCATCGTGAAGTCTCTCCCTTGCGTAAAGCCGACGATGCCATCGAACTTGACAACTCCCACATGACCATTCCCGAACAGAAGCAATGGCTCCTCGACCGCTTCAATGAAAGAGTCAAGGAGTAAAATGTCCAAGAGTTGTCAGACACGACGTATGTATGGGCACAATTACGCAGTGCCTGGAACATACGAAATAACCATAGTAGTTGCTGACAGACGTCCTGTCTTTGGAGAGATTGTAGGCACCACTAAAGTTGGTGGCGAAGCACCCTATCTAAAGCCATCGGCACTTGGACAAGCTGTCCTCAACAATGAGATTCCAAAGATACATCATTATTATCCTATGGTAGACATCTGGCAAGTATGCCTCATGCCTGACCACATGCATTTAATTGTCCGCATCAACCAACCATTACCCAAAGGCAAGCACCTCGGCATTATCATTGGCGCCTTCAAGGGTGGCATCAGTCGCGAATGGTGGAAATTGTCTAAAACCACCGTGTCTGTGGCATCAGCCACAGAATCCCACCCTCCTCTCTTCGAACCAAACTACAACGACCATATCCTCATGCGCGACGGCCAATTGGAAAACTGGAAGTATTATCTCCGCGACAATCCGCGTCGCTACATGATACGCCGTGAATTCCCAGACCTGTTTCAGCGTACACTTTGCATCACCATTGGAGGCGTTCGCTATAGTGCCTTCGGTAATATGCTCCTCCTTCGTCAACCCGAAAAGCACCAAGTGTTCTTCCATCGACGCACCAACGGCATATCTACAGAAGAAACCGACTTTTGGAAAACTGAGAGCCTGCGCTTGGCTTCTGCTGCCAAGAGCGGCGATGTGCTGGTCACTCCTGGCATCTCTGAATGTGAGAAGCGGATAAAGAATATGGCATTGGAACAGAAACTACGTTTGATACACATCCAAGCTGACCCCATTGGTCAATACTGGAAACCTGAGCGCAGCCGATTCGAAGCCTGTGCCTACGGCTCATTGCTCATTCTTGCTCCATGGACAGAAGACATGCCTACCTTTGAAACCGACTACGATTGTTTCCATTACCTCAACCGCCTGACCGAAGCAATCTGTGCTATTGGTCATACCACCAATGTGTCAGTGCAAGGCTTACGCATTGCACACAGTGACTAATCTATTGTGAGATTTACTAAGTATCGCATCTACCCTCGTCTCAATTCATGAAGAATGGTGACGAGGAAGTCAAAAACCAGTAACTGTGATCAACTTTATAATTCATAATTTACATCAGAATATGATTCTTCATCACTATATTCCAAAGTGTATCCTTGCAATATATGTTTAGACAAACTTTCATATCTGAAACATGACACTATAACCAAACGACGTGGATGGCCTCGAGTATAACCAACAGATAATCTATAAACCGTGGAATCTTTTGGTGTTTCTTCCATCATTTTGTATTTGGCAGAAACAGTTGACAAGACATGTTCATAACTACTTATGACAGTTGCTTTATCCTCACTAGAATTCATAAATCTTATATGATAGAACTTATCACTAGACATCGATATATCTAACATTTCCCATGGCATGTTTCCAAAACTAAAATATTTTTCATTCTTAGATCTAAAATGGAGTGATACATCGGAACTTGAATAGTTATCATATGCGAAATCATGGGCTTTTAATTTACTAATAACTTCCTCTTTATTATCTCCAAAGGAAACACCAAAGAACATACCTTGAATCTTTTCATTGAAGGCTGTATCATAGGTTTTTTCTTTAACGCCACCTACAACTTTTGTTTTATTATTGCATGATACAATAATGGCAAACACAAATACAATTGATAATAACTTCTTCATTGCTTTATTGTTTTTAGTTCTATGTTGCAAAGATACAAAATTATTTCAACTATCAAACAATCCTATCTATTATTAATTTATGAACCTCAACTACCAGAACAATATGTTTTTGATGTGAAAGTATGCTACTTTGGGGTCGTAAGTATGCTACTTATGAGTCGAAAACACGTTGTTTTCAAATTGAGAAAAAAAAAATGAAATTTCGCAAAAACACCCCCAACTCTCCCATGAATTGCTTAGGATACCGATAAATAAAGGGATTGAGGCACGGGAGGGGTTTGACAAACCCCTCCCGTTGAGCAAACGCCCTGAGCATCGATGTTTTAGAAGATTTACGGGAGGGGATGAGGGGTTTCGACGATTTTTGTAAAAAAAAATAGGTCTCAAAGACCAATAGATATACATACAGATTCGTGCGAGAGGCACCCCACCCTGGTTCTAAAGCCTTCTATCACTTGTCGCAGTATCTCGAACGCCTCTTTCTAAAGGCTACTATACCCCCATCGGAGATACTGGAATACCCCCCTAACAGGCTTTGGAATGAAGCATCGGAGATACTGGAGTAAATGGGGGTGTATAAACATCCAAAAGCGATATGAATGTATATACAGAAAGGCTGTCCAACTTTTGGGTTGCAGTTCACTACATCTGTTGCAAGGCATCACGGCATTGTTCCATGAGCCATTTGGGGGTGCTGGTGGCTCCACAGATACCAACAGTCTGGATGCCATTGAGCCATGCTGCGTCAATCTCTTCAGGACCTTCGATAAGGTGGGTGTTGGGATTAACACGCAGACATTCGTTGAAGAGTACCTTACCATTACTGCTCTTACGTCCACAGACGAAAAGGATGAGGTCGTGTTTGGTGGCAAACGATGAGATGTTAGGCATACGATTCGCCACACTGCGGCAGATGGTATCGAAACTCTTAAAAGTCGCCTCTGGCAAGATGTGCTGCTGGATGTACTCAATGATACGATGGAACTCATCGAGTGACTTCGTCGTCTGACTATAGAGATAGATGTCACGCGAGAAGTCGAGTTGCTTGACATCCTCGAACTGTTCGATGACGATGGCCTTACCCTCCGTCTGTCCTACCAGTCCTAACACTTCCGCATGACCATTCTTGCCGAAGATAACAATCTGAGCGGTTAGTGAGGAGGGGGTATCGGTCAGCGGATTAAGGTATTGTTTCTTGATACGCTTCTGGAGTTGCAACACCACAGGACAGGTGGCATCGATGATTTCAATATTGTTACGACGAGCGAGTTCATAAGTGGCAGGAGGTTCGCCATGTGCACGCAACAGCACCTTCACATCGTGCAACTTCTGCATCTCGTCATGGTTGATGGTAATCAGTCCCATCTGACGCAAGCGGTCACATTCCATGCCATTATGCACAATATCACCCAAGCAATAGAGTTTAGTACCCTTTGCCAGTTCCTCTTCGGCCTTCTGTATCGCCGTTGTCACTCCGAAGCAGAAACCACTGCCGTTGTCAATCTCTATCTGTAACAAATTAAAACTATTCTTTTAGGAGGTCGAAATAGGTATCGAGAAGACCTTGCGCTGCCATAAAGGAAGTCTGCTTGCCTGCCAATACTGATTGTTCTGCCTCTTGCAACCGTTGTCGGATAAGCGGATTGTTATAGAAATTCAGGCGCAGGTTCTCGTTGATACTCTCATACATCCAGTATTTCGACTGCTCATTGCGACGATAGTCGAAATAGCCGTTCGCCTTCACGAAATCCACATACTCGTAAATCATGTCCCATATCTCTTTGATGCCAATGCCATAGAAACCACTGTAGCACAGCACTTTCGGCAGCCAACCACTCTCAGGCATCGGAAAGAAATGGAGGGCATTGCGAAAATTTGTAGCCGCCATGTGAGACTTCTCGACATTATCGCCATCACACTTATTGATGACGATGGCATCACAAATCTCCATGATACCACGCTTGATGCCCTGTAAATCATCGCCTGTACCAGCCAGTTGGATGAGTAGGAAGAAATCGACCATCGAATGACAAGCCGTCTCACTCTGCCCTACTCCCACCGTTTCCACGAAAATCTTGTCGAAGCCAGCCGCCTCACAGAGGATAATCGTCTCACGCGTCTTACGGGCAACACCACCCAAAGAACCTGCCGTCGGACTGGGACGAATGAAAGAATCAGGATGCGTGGAAAGTTTCTCCATGCGTGTCTTATCACCCAAGATACTTCCTTTCGAACGCTCTGAACTGGGGTCGATGGCAAGGACAGCGAGTTTTCCACCCTTCTCTTTCAGTACATGGACTCCGAACTCATCAATGGAAGTGGACTTACCAGCACCTGGTACGCCACTGATACCCACGCGGATGGAGTTTCCGCTATACGGCAGACACTTATTAATCACCTCCTGCGCCTTCGCCTGATGATCGGGATTGACACTCTCCACCAAGGTCACTGCCTGCGAGAGAATGGTCACATCGCCCTTGACGATGCCCTCCACCATCTCTGCCGCTGTCAGTTCACGACGCTTGAAACGGTTGCGTTGCAGATAAGGATTGATAATCGACGGCTGTTCGACACCGCTGTTCACTTGCAATCCAGCATATTCCTCACTATTCTCGGGATGGTCCATTATTCTTTTGCTTTTGACTATTGGCCATTAGCTATAGGCTAAATGCTAACAGCTAACGGCTAACAGCGTTATTTACTATTGATGGTGATGATGACTTTCGATTTATCTGGGTCGTTGGTAATCATCAGGATACGGGGTTTCGTACGTACCTTCTTCAGTTCATCACGCTCCGCTGTGATCTTCAGTTTAGTGGACTCACCTGGTCGCAACGTACTCTTACCCAAGGCAATCTTCAGTCCTGCTGTGAACATCTGCAAAGAAGAGATCGTCAGGGTAGTATGCCCGATATTCGACAACTGTATCTCGTCTTTCTTCTTTGACTTGCCGTCAAAGACGATGTTCACCTGTTCCTTCGACAGATACAACTTCGGAGCATACTGTTTCTGCTGCTCCGTCATTTTCTGGAAGGCAGGCAACAACACGGCAGACACACCGATAAGGTTCTCCTGTGTCGCCTTATCGCCTGGATTGGCAGCAAGATAGATGGATGACTGTGTCAGTCCGTAGTCACTCACCTGCTGGGAATTCAGTGTCACTGTGATGGTAGCCGTACGTCCAGGACGTATCTCCTCAGGAGCCGTTGTAGCAGAAAGCCACGAAGGCAGGTGCATAAGGTTAGGGTGCATCAGGCTCGTACCATTATTATATACGTGTATCTGTTCAATAGGTTGCTCCCCTTTGTTGATATCATCAAACTCCAACTCGTTCTTGTCAATACGCATATTTCCCATCTCTATCGGATAGTCACCAGAGTAATCCTGATAATCTGCCAAGACAATGCCCTTCATACGGATATAGATAGGCGCCTTCGTCGCATTGGAAACAACTGCTGCCTGATAGTCGAAATGTCCTAATCGCTTCGCGTCATAGGTCATCTTGATCTGGAAAGACTCTCCTGTGCCTATCACATCCTTCGGATATTCCACGACAGTACAGTTACAATCAGGATTCACTGCCTCTATCCTCAGACGCTTGGCATTCTTGTTACGAAACTCAAAGACAGCCGTGATGGGTTGTTGGAAACCCGTCTTACCCACATCAACAACAGTCTTCTCTGCAATCAGTTTTTGTGCTGATGCCGGCAACATCACCAGCATCAGCAATAAGGATATTATCGTTTTCTTCTTCATATTCATTCTGTCACTACCAATGTTGCTGAATGCGCTGTAGCACGATACTCTGGAGAATAAGCACACTGAACGGTACATGTGCCTGTCTCATAAGTACCAGCACGGTCGATAAAGTAATCGGTCTCCAGCACATACTTACCTTTAGCGAGTCCACCATAATAATAGTTCGTCGAGAAATCCTTCGGTGACACATAGGCACCCCTGTGATAACCCGACAACTGATGTACTGGTTCCATGCAGGCTGCACGACGATCAAGTACTTGTACGAAGTCGAGGTCACGGGTGGTCTCGATAGTGATACGCACCTTGATTCTATCACCTACTTTCAGAGTATTCGGAGTATTCTGAGTATTCTGATTATTCTGAGTATTCAGAGGAATAATCTCTCGCTTGACGGTGATGCCACTCTGCGAGTCCTCTACCTCAGATGTCTTCTGCATAAACTGTGCATAGACTGCGCCCCATGAGGTTCCTGTAGAAGTCTTCGTTGCTGTGAACTCCTTTCCCTTCGGATCTTGGATAGCCGTCTTCACATAACCAATGCCTGCCGTCTCTTTCGGCAACTCGATAGGTTGTTGGTCGATGGCAAGGATAGTAGCTTCCTGTGTAGCCAACAGGTTGGCATGGTCGAAGAGGAAAGCATAGATGGCATTGACACTGCTGATAGGCGTATCCCACATCTGCGTACGCTTCTCCTGCAACAACCAACGGCGCATCTCATCAATCGTCTTCGTATCATCAGGCTCAACATACTTGATAGCCTCGATGGCAGCCACCTCGGTAGGAATCTTATAACTGTACCAAGAGTAAGAAGCGCGACGCGTATCATAGTAGCGTCCCATCTCTTCTGTATAGACAGTGTACTCCTTCAGGCTCTTCACATAGTTATGAGCCTTTTGCACATCACCCTGACGCAAGAGGACGATCGCTGTCATCGCCTTCTCATAAATGGTCTGATTCTTGATATCTTTCTTCAGCAACGGCATCAGATAGTCGCTTGCCTCCTTTGCTTTCTTCGACAGTTTACGCTGGTCGATGGCATTGACATAGAGCCAACTGAGCGCCATGTGTGATGGGAAATAAGGCTTGATGCCCTTCTTCTCACGTTTCTTCATCTCATTCACTATATCAACAATCTCATCGTCCACGAAGTCCAAAGCACGTTCTTGCAGTCGTTCTGCTTCTCCGTAAGTTCCTGTCATGACATGCAGACGAGCCATCATCTCTGAAATACTCATAGTGATATAAGGACTGGACGGCATACCTGGATACCAAGAGAAACCACCATCACCCTGCTGTAAGTTCTGTAACTTCTCCATTGCCATCGACAGACGATAGTCTATCTTGTTCTCGTCGAAGAAGTCAGCAAGGCGTTGCTTCTGCTCTGTCTCACGGTCGGCAGCATTCACCCACGGTGTCTCAGAAAGGATGATATCCTTGAGTTCCTGGTTCTTTTCCAAGTTACTATTCAAGGAGGTCTCGTTGCCTGACTCCATCTTCCATTGCTCAAAGACCTTCTTCGCACTTGGTGTCTGCTTCAGAATCGTCATGGCAAGCATATTGGAGTAATAGGATGCAGCCTGATCGATAGCACTTGTCTCATGAGGCTGACCAAGTGTAGCCAGCGACTGTACCATCAGCCATGCAGGATTATTCGTATACTCAACGGTGAGTTTCTGTTGTGCAGTACCTTCTGGGAAGAGTTTCGTGAGGTCAATCGCCTTCACACCCGGCTCATGCTGGGTAAACGGAACAGACTTCGTCACTCGCTCCTGATCAGGCAGGATAGGCAGATAGTGCTGTTCTCCATCCGAGAAGTCAGCACCCTTCACAGACATACGACAAATCAACAGGGAATAAGTGTGGTCTGGTTCAAAACTAAAGGTAGCATGACCAGTCTTACCTGCTTCTATCGTAAAGTCTTGTTGGTCGGTAAATATCACCTTCTCTGTCTCTGGGTCAAGCAATTCAATACGTGCTGTACCCTGTTGTGCCTGTTCGCTGATATTGAAGATACGTGCGGAAAGTTGTGCCTTGTCACCCATACGGACGAAACGAGGCATGTTCGGCTGTATCATCACATCCTTCTGAGCCACCGTCTCGCCACCCAGTCTTCCATAATTCATATCAGGAGTGACGGCAAGTCCCATGAAACGCCATGTAGTCAGACTTTCAGGCAACGTAAACTTCAACGTCACATTACCCTCCTTGTCAGCCACCAATGCAGGATAAAAGAAGGCTGTCTCCTGCATATTCTCACGGAGTTGTACGGAATCATCCTGTTTCTCTTCCTGAACATCTTCCTTTTCTTTATGAACCTCTTCGTCATCATCTTGATCTGCTGCAGCAGCATCTTCCTCCACCGCCATCATTGCAGGTGCCGACTCATAAACCATATCATTCGCAGCTGACTTCATCAGCACTCTGCCGCCCATTGATCTTAAACCATAACCAATAATACGTGGTTCGGGGAAGGCTTCATAGTCAAAAGTACTGAACTTCAAATCGGGCACAGACACTGTGGACGGAGCCTTCTCGCCAGATGCGGACCTGCCGCCAAATGACATGACATACCATGAAGTAGAGGGCAACGGTGTATTTGTATTAGGATAGAAGCCCCAATAATGATATGCAAGTTGATCAAGACTCTTGTCATAGAGAACTGCCATTAACTGTGCATCGGCTGGTTTTCCATCCTTGTCCTTAATAGACAGGCGCCACTCTTCCTGCTGACCTGGTTTCAATTGGTCACGGAAAGTCTCCCACTTCAACGTGAGTTGCTTGTCAGGCAGCGGACGACCTATTGTCGTCTTATGCTGATAAGCCTTTCCATCCTTTACCCAAGCGTAAGTCAGGAACAAGCCATTGCCATACTCTTCATTATAGGTGAACTTACGATTCAACAAAGAACTGTTCTCACGAACAGAGCCCTGCTCTATGACTTTGGAGCCAGACATGATTTCATAGGCAATATACAAATCAGGATCCGACGAGCCCACCTGTAGAGTGACAGGCTTGCCGTCATTCGGGAAGCGTGAGTCACTGATATAGAACCAATCGTTCGTCTCGATGGCAGGTTTCTTATCGTCCAAGCCAAAGATAATGAACTTCATCTTTATGGAGTCACCTTCGCAAGCAGCCTCCAAGCGATGCTCACCTGACTTTAATTGAGATGAAAGGGCATTAATGCCTGTATTCGCCTTCACCTCCTGCCATTTTCCTTCGTCAATACGATAGCGGACAGTTCCTTCTATCTCGTTACCAGCGGCATTCCTACGATAGAACGTTACTGGTTTGATCTGATCACGACGGATTCGCTGTGGTACATCACAAGTCAGAGCAGTAGGACGAGTACCTAATGACATACTCTTCGTGCCGCCATGCGTCTCACCAGCCTGATCCGTTACGTCTGCCTCTACCTCAAAGGTATAAAACATCGGAGTCTTATTGTCATCCTTCGGCAATACCATCGGCATCATCACATCGAAGGTTCCGTCGTCATGAGTCGTCGTCTCTTTTGTCAACAACTCTTCCGCTTCTGTACCACGACCGATATAACCGACATTCCAGTACCATGAGTAACTCATCCACCAGTAGGCGATACGACGACGGACGGTATACTTTACTTTCGCATCCTGTACAGGAACACCAGCATAACTCACTGCCTTACCCTGTACGGTAATTGTATCGCCTGCCTTATACATCTCCTTGTATTCAGAGAACGACACCTCGAAGGTCGGACGCTTATACTCCTCTACACGGAAACTCTGACTCGACCCATTCAGGCTAACCCTGAAACTACCGTTCTTAGAACCTTTAGGCAATGTAAATTCTGCAGAACACTTACCATAATGATCTGTCGTGACACTTTTTTCTGCTATAACCTTATAATTAGCATCACGTAAGGTCATCGTCATTTTCTTGTCTACAACGGCATCCGTATTCACATGATCCGTCAACGCGTAGATGATTGCTGCCACTTGAACGGTTTGTCCCGGGCGATAGATGGCACGGTCGGTATAGATATGGGTATACTCCCTACGATTGTTATTGTCATAGAAGCGATAGCTGTCTGACGCATTCATTGAGGGACAAGCCTCATCCTGGCGGGTATAGGCAAACACATCATGTCTTCTTTCTTTCTTGAACTGATATGAGACTTCTCCCTGGGCATTCGTCTCCAAGGTCACTTCGTCCTCGTCTTTATCTTTCTTATCATAATAATAAGAAGGGGTAATCTTCACCTTCGCACCCTTTATGGGCTGACCCGTCTGAGCATCCACTACTATATAGCGCATAGAAGACTCCGGGTTGCCGATAGCCAAGACACGTAAACCCGTCACATAATAAAGAAGACGATGCACGGTCGTTCCGGGGTTTGTCGTGAACTCCAACATATAGACACCAGCCGGCAATCCTTTCAACCGAAGAGAGTCTTTAAAGATTTCATATTCTGGTCTGTAGGAGAATGTCTGGCTTTGAGCTGCCTCTTTCACTTCAACCAAATGATCCTTAATCTTTTCATAGTCTTTCTTATACTGCGGATTGATATCATTGTCACCTTTCAGGTCAGTACGATAGACACGCATCGTCAAGGAACTCAGATGGCGCAATCCATAAAGCTTTATCGTCTGTTCTTTATTGGGCATCTGTACATACAGAGGAATGTCTGCAGAATACTTAGAGGTTATCAGCCTTGCCTTATTATTGCGCAACTGTCCTATACGTTTCCACTGACTCCATCGCTCAACAGCCATGTCCAGATAAGCCACTTTCTCTGCTGCAGTGATATTATAGAGATTTGACATCTGATTATAGCGGGCGATGGCCAGTTCACCAGCAACAGGAAGGTCTTGATACTGATTAATCAACGAATCTAACTTCTCAATATATACTTCTGCATCTAATTCTTCTTCACTTTCCTCCAACATAGTAAGAGCCGTCAGACAGGCAGCAGGACGATTACCCGTCTTCTCGTAATAGGCATGCATCCAGTCCCAAGCCTTTAACTCATAACCGATGACACTGAGCATGTCGTTGTCATAAATATCCGCATCCTTTCCTATCTCTACAAAAGGCTCATAACTCTTGTCCTTCACTTTACCCAAGGCATCAGGATTGGCCAATGCCTTCGTGCGCCAGCCTTCTACTTTCTCTTTCCAGTCATCCTCACTCAGAGAATGATTGTCGCGATAGATTCTATAGAGAACGGCATCATAAACTGCACGAAGGACTGGATCTTTGGTCGCAGACTCTTCTTTCTCAATCCGCTCAACAGAGGGTTTCAAAGAGTCTGGGGCAACCTCGTTCTGTAGTTTAGCATAATATAAGGAGGCTTTCATCAATTGACCATAGGCTTTTTCTGTATTGGCTTTCTTCTCGATAGCAGCCAAATGCTTCATCGCAGTCTGAGGAAGATCCTCATCCTCTGCGTTCTTCACTTGTTTCCAAAGTGACTGATAGGTTTGTCCGAATATCCACATAGGTATCAATAACAATATTGCAATAATGGTTAATGATCTCTTTTTCATATCGCATGTATTTTAGTCATTAATAATATGCAAAGATAAAAGAAATAAATAGAACAACCAATTCCTTTAACGAGATTTAGTGTTTCATAGAATAAGTTCTAAAATAAAGAATGGTCTGTATGAGACCACGAGTGGCCAAATAAAGAATCATCGACAGCCACAACCCATGATTCCCCATAATTCCCATCAATCCCATTACTCCCATAAAAAACACCCCCGCCGCAATACACGACGACACCAACATTCCCCGTGTTGCAGTAATGCCGATAAAGATACCATCCCATACGAAAGCAGCAATACCTGCCAATGGCATGAGATACGCCCACCATACGTAGCCACGGGAAGCTTCCACCACCTGCGTTTCATCCGTCAACAGACACAGGAAAGGCATGCCGCCTACTACATAAACAACGGTAAACAACAGAACCAATACTCCGCCCCATACAAACAACCGTTTGACGACCTCATGGAACGCTGGCATATTATCGGCTCCCCAGAATTTTCCACCCAGAGCCTCCCCAGCATATGCAAAACCATCCGTAAAATAAGAAAGGAAGAGATAGAGTTGTATCAACAGCGTATTGACAGCAAGGATAACAGCTCCCTGTCGTGCACCTGCGGAAGTGAAGTAGAGATTGACGGCTACTAAGAACAAGGTACGCAGGAAGATGTCACGGTTGACGCGGAAGAAAGACAACCAGTCGTTCATCGTATCTTTTAGCAGAGAAGCCTTCCATCGTAACATTCGGCGATAATAATGGAACCACATCGCTATGGCAACCAGTAAACCTATGTACTGGGCGATAACCGTTCCGAGGGCAACGCCTTCCACTTTCATCCCCAAGCCATAGACAAACAGTAGCGAAACGATAATATTCACCACGTTCTGCAGCATGGAAATAGCCAACATGATTCGTGAATTCTGCATCCCGATGAACCAGCCGCTAAGAGAATAGAGTCCTAAGACGGCAGGAGCACCCCATACCACAATATTAAAATAGGTGACAGCAAGGGAACGCACATCTTCTGTTGGCGACATTAACCAAAGCATCATCTCTCGCAAGGGATATTGTAGGACAATAACTATCAGGGCGATTATCAAGGATACTGCCAACGAGCGCATCAGCATTCGCATGATTTCTTCCATGTCACGACGACCTCTAGCCTGTGCCGTCATGCCACTGGTACCCATACGCAAGAAGGCGAACACCCAGTAGACCAAACTAAAAATCATCGAACCTACGGCTATAGCACCAATATAGGCGGCATCTCCCATGTGTCCCACAATCGCCGTATCAACCAGTCCCAATAAGGGAACAGTGATGTTCGTAACGATAGCCGGAATGGCTATTCGAAGTATTTGAAGGTCTCTTTGATTCATTTTCTTTTGCAAAGTTAGTGTTTTTTCAATAAAAATCATTATCTTTGCGACAAAATACAAACTAGCAGCCTTATGGAACTAAAAAACAAGAAATCGACTTTGGCAGCACTTGCCACTTTAGGAGTGACAGCGATAGCCGCTGGAACCACAGCTGTCGTGAAGATACGTCAGAAGAGAGAAAGAGCACGAAAACTGGCTGAGATAAAACGACAAAAGGAGAAAGAGACCTATTCTCTCAAACTTTCTCCTGAACAGATGATGGTCTACAACGAAGCGGTCAGGAAATTCATTACCCTCAACAACCGCATCTACGACCTGCGTCATTACCAAAAGGAGATACAGCCATTGATTCAGATGCTTGGCACGGGCAATGCTGTTGACGAAGATACCCTATCGGGCATTGAGGATGTCGATATCCTCTGCCATGACATCCGCCAGTTTGTCATCAAGCAACTGCCGTTCATCAACACTTGTGTGGGTATCATCAGTGAGGGTGATAGTTACGAGAGTTTCGTACACAACCCCTTCGGCGGTAAGTTTGACAAAGAACTGGATCAGGAAGAGGACGGTGCCGATGTCGCTGACGGCACACCTATCAAGCACGTACTAAAACTAGGCTACTTCTTCCCTGAGTCTACTATTGTTTCTTATCCCGTCAAATCCATTGTCACCGTATGATTAACCGAGAACTCCTTTCCCCCCAGAGTATTGCCATCATCGGTGGATCAAATAACATTCATAAACCAGGTGGTGCTATCGTCCGTAACATCATACAAGGCGGTTTTGAAGGTGTGTTACGCATCGTCAACCCAAGAGAAGATGAAGTACAGGGCATGAAAGTGTTCCACGATGCAAAAGAACTGCCACCTACCGAACTGGCCGTCCTTGTCATCCCTGCGAAACTTTGTCCTGATACGGTAGAGTTGTTAGCGAGGGACAAGCAGACCAAGGCATTCATCATTATCTCTGCGGGTTTCGGAGAGGAGACGAAGGCTGGTGCAGAGATGGAACAGCGCATCCTCGATACTTGTGAACAATACGGAGCGGCACTAATTGGTCCTAATTGTATCGGACTGTTGAACCGCCAGCACCATAGCGTCTTCACGCAGCCTATTCCCAAACTCCATCCACAAGGGGTTGATTTCGTCAGCGGCTCAGGAGCCACCGCCGTTTTCATCCTTGAGAGTGCTGTCATCAAAGGCTTGCAGTTCAATTCCGTTTGGAGCATCGGCAACGGCAAGCAGATAGGCATCGAGGACGTATTGCAGTATATGGACGAGCATTTCAACCCCGATACCGACTCGCATGTAAAATTGCTATATATAGAGAATATAGCCAACCCCGACAAGTTGTTATTCCATGCCAGTAGCCTTATCCGTAAGGGTTGTCGCATTGCTGCTATCAAGGCAGGTTCATCAGAGAGTGGTAGTCGTGCAGCCTCGAGTCATACAGGCGCTATTGCATCCAGTGACTCTGCTGTCGAGGCTTTGTTCCGTAAGGCGGGCATCGTACGCTGTCATTCCAGAGAGGAATTGACGACGTTGGGCTGTATTTTGACCCTTCCCCCTTTGACAGGCAAGCGTTTTGCCATTGTCACTCATGCCGGTGGACCAGGTGTGATGCTAACAGATGCGTTGTCGAAAGGTGGACTGGAGGTGCCTAAGTTGGAGGGGGCTGCCGCAGAAGAACTCAAGACACAGTTATTTCCTGGCTCGAGTGTGGCAAATCCTATCGACATCCTGGCTACTGGAACACCAGAGCAATTAGGATTGACTATCGACTACTGCGAGAATCGTTTTGACAATATCGATGCTATTGCCGTCATTTACGGAACGCCAGGACTGACAACGCTCTATGAAGCATACGAAGTACTGCATCAGAAGATTCTCACATGCAAGAAACCTATCTTCCCCATCCTACCCAGTCTTCACACAGCAGGACCAGAGGTGGCTGAATTCTTGGCGAAAGGTCATGTAAACTTCTCGGATGAAGTGACACTTGCCACAGCCTTGTCGCAGATGATGCAGACACCACCGCCTGCGCCACCCGAAGTACAACTCTACGGCATTGACATCTCGCGACTAAACAAAATCATCAATAACATTAACACCAACGGCTATTTGCCTCCCGACACCGTTCATGAAATTCTTTCTTGTGCAGGTATCCCGATGGTACCAGAACTAGTGTCTGCCGACAAGGACGAACTCATCGCCTTCGCTCAAAAGGTGGGCTATCCTGTCGTGGCGAAAGTCGTCGGTCCTGTCCACAAAAGTGACGTGGGCGGCGTGACGCTGAACATCCGTACCCCCGAGCATCTTGCTTTGGAGTACGAACGGATGATGAAGATTGAAGATGCGAAGGGTATCATGGTACAGAAGATGCTGAAGGGTACCGAACTCTTCATCGGTGCCAAGTACGAGGAGCGTTTCGGTCATGTTGTCCTCTGCGGCTTGGGCGGTATCTTCGTCGAAGTACTAAAAGATGTGCAGAGCGGCCTTGCTCCATTGAGTTACGCCGAAGCTTATTCCATGATCCGTTCACTGCGAGGCTACAAGATATTAAAAGGTACACGTGGACAACAGGGCATCAACGAACAGAAATATGCCGAGATTATTGTGCGGCTCTCTACACTCCTTCGCTTCGCTACCGAAATCAAGGAAATGGACATCAATCCATTGCTGGCCGACGGAAACGATGTCATCGCCGTCGATGCAAGAATACTGGTAGAAAGATAAACAATAATTATAATATAATCTATAACTATATGGAACAACAAAAACGTTATGGTCACTTTGACGACCAACATCGCGAGTATGTGATCACAGACCCGCAGACCCCTTGGCCTTGGATTAATTATCTGGGTAACGAGGATTTCTTTTCACTCATTTCTAACACCGCTGGCGGCTATTCCTTCTACAAGGATGCAAAATTCCGTCGCATCACTCGCTATCGCTACAACAACGTACCGATGGACAATGGTGGACGTTATTTCTACATCAATGATGGCGATACAGTCTGGAACCCTGGATGGAAGCCCTGCAAGACACCACTCGACTTCTATGAGTGCCGTCACGGCATGAGTTATACACGCATCACTGGTCGAAAGAACGGCGTGGAAGCAAGCGTTCTGTTCTTCGTACCACTGAAAACATGGGCGGAGGTACAGAAACTGACGCTGACGAACCAGTCATCAGAGACGAAGAAACTAAAACTATTCTCATTCGAGGAGTGGTGCCTGTGGAATGCCGCTACCGATATGGAGAATTTCCAACGTAACTTCTCGACGGGTGAAGTTGAGATAGAAGGAAGCACCATCTATCACAAGACAGAATACCGTGAGCGCCGTAACCACTATGCATTCTATCATGTGAATACAGAGATACAGGGTTTCGACACCGACCGCGAGACTTTCGTAGGACTGTATAATGAGTTTGCCAACCCTGATGCCGTCATGGAGGGCAAACCCCGCAATAGCCATGCACACGGCTGGAGTCCCATCGCCTCACATTATATTGAGGTTGAATTGAAGCCAGGCGAGTCGAAGGATTTCGTCTTCCTGTTGGGTTATGTAGAGAACGAGCAGGATAAGAAATTCGCCGCACCGCAGGTTATCAACAAGGAGAAGGCTCACGCCATTATCAACAAACTCGACACTACAGCAAAGGTCGACAAAGCATTTGCTGAACTCTGTGAGTACTGGGATGCCCTCCTTAATATATATAAGGTGAAGACAGGCAATGACAAACTCGACCGCATGGTGAACATCTGGAACCAGTATCAATGCATGGTAACCTTTAACTTCTCACGCTCAGCATCGTTCTTCGAGAGTGGTGTAGGAAGAGGAATGGGTTTCCGCGACTCGAATCAGGACCTCGTGGGCTTCGTGCATCAGATACCACCACGTGCTCGTCAGCGTATCATCGATATAGCATCTACGCAGTTCCCTGACGGTGGTTGCTATCACCAATATCAACCTCTCACCAAGCGCGGCAATAACGATATTGGCGGCGGCTTCAACGACGACCCCTGCTGGCTTATCTTCGGTACCGTTGCCTATATCAAGGAAACAGGCGACTTCTCGATTCTCGATGAGATGGTACCATTCGACAACCAGCCTGGTACAGAAGTCACACTCTTCGAACACCTGAAAGTCAGCATGGACCACGTCATCAAGAACCTTGGTCCTCACAACCTTCCATTTATTGGACGTGCCGATTGGAACGATTGTCTGAATCTGAACTGTTTCTCATGGGACCCCAACGAAAGTTTCCAGACAACAGAGAACAAAAGCGAAGGATCAAAGGCCGAGTCACTGATGATTGCTGGTCTCTTCGTAGTGACAGCGAAGGAATATGTGGCATTGTGCAAGAAACTCTCTGAGAATTCCAAGAACTCTGAGTACTCTGAGGAGGCCACTCGTATGCAAACCGCCATTGATGCGATGATTGCTGCCGTGAAGAAAGACGGATGGGACGGCGAGTGGTATCTCCGTGCTTATGACTTCTTCGGCAACAAGATTGGCTCTCACGAATGTGAAGAGGCGAAGATTTTCATTGAAAGCCAAGGCTGGTGTACAATGGCACAGATTGGTGCAGAGGACGGTATGGTAGCTAAAAGTCTTGACTCCTGCAAGAAGTACCTGGAGTGTGAACACGGTATGGTGCTCAACAACCCCGCCTTCACGAAATATATCTACGAGTATGGAGAGATATCGAGCTATCCAGAGGGTTACAAGGAGAACGCAGGTATCTTCTGCCATAATAATCCGTGGGTTATCATCGGTGAGGCAATGGCAGGACGAGGCAACGATGCATGGAGCCATTATGCCAAGATTCTTCCTTCATATGTCGAAGAAAAGTACCAGACATTACACAAGGTAGAGCCATACGTAAACTGTCAAATGGTAGCCGGTAAAGATGCTGCCAAACCTGGTGAAGGTAAAAACTCATGGTTGACAGGTACAGCAGCTTGGATGTGGCTAACTGTCTCGCAGTATATCCTCGGTGTAAAACCTCAGTACGACGGCTTGCAGATTGATCCTTGTCTGCCAACAACAGCAAAGGAATATACCATCCAGCGTAAGTTCCGTGAAGCAGACTACACTATCACTGTCAAGAATCCTAACGGAAAGGAGAGCGGTGTAAAGCAAATCGTGCTCGATGGCAAACCCATTGAAGGGACCATTATCCCCTACTCTGCTGGCAAGCACACCGTAGAGGTAACAATGTAATCATATACATCTACACAACTAATAAAAGCCTCGCTTGGTCCGCTGACCAGCGAGGCTTTCTCATTTTCATCGGGGTTGCGTCTTTTTTTATTCGCTTGCAAAAATATGGAAAAACTTTTAATACAACATTCCATATTCACAAATTCTATTCTCATAATCACAAAATCTTTTATCATATTCGAAAACACATGAAAAGTCATCCTAAAAGTTGCAGTATTCGGAAGAAATGATTACTTTTGTCCTGTTTAATTGTTGCAAATGCTGTATCTGCTACTTACATCACTGCCGTTGATGACCTGTGCATTCTTCACAGTGTACATCGCGCTGGAACTACGTAACAAAGAGTTGCGTGAGTTACCTGCTTTACTTTACTACATGCTTGCAGCAACAGTTCTTTATGCAGGACACTTCGCTTATTTCAACCACGCCATCAGCCTCATCCCCATTACGGACACGTTATATGTAACCACTAACTTAGCCGTCTATCCCCTATACCTTATATATATTATAAGGCTGACACGCCGAATACTGCCCTCTCACTATCTCCTATTGCTGCCTGCAGCTATTGGAGCTATTGCCTGCGGTCTCACCTATTCTATGATGACAACAGAAGAGACCAGCCAGTTTATCGATATTTACCTCTATCATAATTATTCGGAAGGACTTGCGGGGTTGGCCTTGACACAGGCATGGATACACATTTCTTGCAGACTCGTCTTCACCCTTGAGGTCATCATCACTGTCATTATCGGCATCCGACTTATACGTCGTTACGATCATCAAGTCGATCAATTCTATTCTGACACCGAAGACAAGTCGATGTGTAGCATCCGAACTATTCTTATTTTAGTACTGATAACCTCGGCGTTGTCGTTGATATGCAGTATTATAGGGCGTTATCAATTTATGGATTCTTTGTTGCTGTTGGCTATTCCTGCATTGAGTTTCACAATACTTCTATTCAGCATTGCCTTTGTCGGACTGCATCGCCGTTTCTCCTATCATGATTTGCTCGACGAACAGGCAGTCATTGACAATATAACTCTGAACGATAAGAAAGCCTTACCGCAGGAAAGTCTCACAGAACGCATCAATCAGTTGATAAAAGACAAGCAGGTGTTCTTGCAGCCTAACCTCAAACTGGAAAATCTTGCCCAGCAGCTACAAACCAACCGCACCTATGTCTATCAGGCAATTAACCAGCAGATGGGTATGACATTTAACGAACTTATAAACCGTCAGCGCGTCATCTACGCTAAAGAACTCATAGAGAAACACCCCGAACTGTCGATGAATGACATAGCCCTTCGTTCTGGCTTTGCCTCCCTCAGTTCTTTCTACCGTAACCTGAAAAGATATAGACAACTGACAAATTGACTGCTCAAAATGTCATTTTGTCATTCTTTTTCTATTAGGCATAATGTTTGTGCCTCCATCAACAGATAATAATAAAAAAAGGAGGACAAATTATGACATTCGACAAATTCACTATCAAAGCGCAGGAGGCTATTCAAGAAGCGGTCAATACTGCGCAACGGAATGGTCAACAGACCATAGAGCCAACACATCTGCTTGCTGGTGTAATGGCAAAAGCTAAAGACGTCGTCAATTTTCTGTTTCAGAAACTCGGAGTCAATGCACAACAGATTGAGATGCTTATCCAACAAGAGTTGCAGCATTTGCCTCGTGTACAGGGTGGCGATCCCTATCTGTCAAGCAACACTAACAAGGTCTTATTGAAGGCACAAGACTATGCACAGAAGATGGGCGATGAGTTCGTCTCGTGTGAGCCCATCGTATTGGCTCTGTTCACAGACGGAGCCACAGCTGGACGCATCATGAAGGATGCTGGTATTACGGAAAAAGATCTTCGTGCCGCTATCAACGAATTACGTCAAGGACAAAAGGTGCAATCACAGTCTGCTGACGAGAATTATCAGAGTCTGGAGAAGTACGCCAAGAATCTAGTGAGCCTTGCTCGTCAGGGCAAACTCGACCCTGTCATTGGTCGTGACGATGAGATACGTCGTGTATTACAGATTCTATCACGTCGTACCAAGAATAACCCTATCTTAATCGGTGAGCCTGGTACTGGTAAAACTGCTATCGTAGAAGGTCTGGCTGGACGTATCGTCCGTGGTGATGTACCAGAAAATCTGAAAGACAAACAACTCTACTCTTTGGATATGGGTGCACTGGTGGCTGGTGCGAAATACAAAGGCGAGTTCGAAGAGCGTCTGAAGAGCGTCATCAACGAGGTTACTAAAAGTGAAGGACGCATCATTCTCTTTATCGATGAGATTCATACGCTGGTAGGTGCTGGTGGTGGTGAAGGGGCAATGGATGCTGCCAATATCCTGAAACCAGCCTTGGCTCGTGGAGAACTGCGCGCCATCGGTGCTACAACACTGAATGAGTATCAGAAATACTTCGAGAAGGATAAGGCATTGGAGCGAAGATTTCAGACAGTGATGGTAGATGAGCCAGATGAGATGAGTGCTATCTCCATTCTGAGAGGACTGAAAGAGCGTTACGAGAATCACCATAAGGTACGTATCCAAGATGATGCCTGTATCGCTGCCGTTCAACTCTCCGAGCGATATATTTCCGAACGTTTCCTGCCCGACAAGGCTATTGACTTAATGGATGAGGCTGCTGCCAAGTTGCGTATGGAACGCGACAGTGTACCAGAAGAACTTGACGAGATTACCCGTCGGTTAGCTCAATTGGAGATTGAGCGAGAGGCTATCAAGCGAGAAGGAGACGAACCAAAGATTGCCCAATTGGACAAAGACATAGCAGAACTCCGTGAGCAGGAGCAACAATATCGTGCCAAATGGGAAGGTGAACGTCAATTGGTGAACAAGATCCAACAGGACAAGCAAGAAATAGAACAACTGAAATACGAAGCAGAACGTGCAGAGCGTGAAGGTGATTATGGTAAAGTCGCTGAAATACGCTACTCCAAACTCAAGACATTAGAAGATGATATCAAAAACATTCAGCATCAACTTGCCTCTGCACAAGACGGCAATGCAATGGTGCGCGAAGAGGTTACCGCTGATGATATCGCAGAGGTTGTATCACGCTGGACTGGTATTCCTGTCACTCGTATGATGCAGAGTGAGCGAGAGAAATTATTGCATTTGGAAGAGGAATTGCACAAACGTGTCATCGGGCAGGATGAAGCCATCGTTGCCGTCAGTGATGCCGTGCGGCGCAGTCGTGCAGGACTACAAGATCCGAAACGTCCTATCGCCTCATTTATCTTCCTCGGAACCACAGGTGTCGGTAAAACTGAACTGGCAAAAGCACTTGCTGAATACCTCTTTAACGACGAGACAATGATGACACGTATCGATATGAGCGAATATCAGGAGAAGCATACCGTCAGTAGACTGGTTGGTGCCCCTCCAGGATATGTGGGTTATGACGAGGGTGGTCAGTTGACAGAAGCTGTACGACGCAAGCCCTACTCTGTTGTACTCTTCGATGAGATAGAGAAGGCGCACCCTGACGTGTTCAACATCCTGCTGCAAGTATTGGATGACGGACGACTGACAGATAACAAGGGACGGACTGCGAATTTCAAGAACACCATCATCATCATGACATCCAACGCTACTAGGGAGCAGTTGAAGATGACGATGCGACCAGAGTTCCTCAACCGTATCGATGAAATCATCACCTTCCAGCAATTGACTCAGGAACAAATTGCCGACGTAGTTCGTCTGCAGATGAAGAGATTGACTAAAATGCTGGAACCGCAGGGAATCCAATTGCAGATAACAGATGCCGCTGTCAAATACCTTGCTCAAGAGGGCTTTGATCCCGACTTTGGTGCTCGACCCGTCAAACGAGCTATCCAACATCTAGTACTGAACGATTTGTCGCGTAAGATTCTTGCCGATGAAGTAGACCGAAGTAAGCCGATTATCATAGACGAATTTGGTGAAGGATTGATTTTCAGGAACTAACAAAAGAAAAGTGATGAGGCTAATGCTTCATCACTTTTTTAATTTCTCCTCGTGCATTCCTTATGATATAGATAGGACCGAGATCAAATAATATCTGAGGCTGCCCTTCTATCTTCCGTTCCCAAATACCCGTTGGGTCGTCTATAAACGTAAATGAAGCGATACCACCTGTCACCTCCATATTCCAGATAGGTTTATTCATGAATGTAGTCCCATCCGTATTCTTATGAAGTAACGTAGCCGCAGGCATAGAAAGATTGGTCAGGGAGTCGTTTTCTCCATAAGGATAAGCCCAGTCAGCTGCATTTTTATCGGAATAAGAGGTTTTATTGTTGGCAGGAATAATCGTATATCTCTTATTGTTGTATGTATTAGGAATACCCTTTTTCCATACATCCTCATCATAGTCAATATGGAAGATGACAATGCCACTACCAGGCAAATACTGGTCCCATCCTGTCTGTTGACGGTTCTCTACAATATAGTACTCGTTGGCATAACCGTCATTACGTATCAGATAAGCCTGCGACTGTTCTTCAAGACTACCGAGATCATTAATAACAGAAGGCTCTGATAACTCCGTCATATCGAGCCACCCCATCAACATACGCTCATGAGCGGAATAACCTGCAGGACAGTAACCGTCACCATTATAGTTTCCATAGTCCATTAAGTCCCAAGTCCCAACATAACTGGAGCTACTATTATAGAAATCCGGAAGTCCGAAGCAGTGACTGTACTCATGACAGATAGTACCAAAGGAATCGTAGGTGACCCCTATCTCCTCTACCGCGCAATAGCTGTCAACCAGATAGTCCTTGTCACCATAGTTTACTTTCACAGGATCACAATATACGTCTGGCTGATGGTCCTTCAAATGCTCACTGAGCCACCATTGGTGTGGCCAGATACTATTCTTACCACCACCATCGTTCATACCCTCTCCTGCATAGACTATAAGCAACTGATTGACATAGCTGTCACCATCCCAGTCATATAAGCTCCAGTCGATGTCACGTGTCTTGAGCACTTCCATGATATCCTGTACTAGATACTGGGAATTATCGTCATTATTATCGGCATCCCCATAGCTCGTGTCCCAACTACGATACTTCTCACAATTCTCGCTGAGTTGTACATATTGCAAATCAAACGTTAAATTGAGTTGGGAATAACTTTGAGCGAAAAAATAGTCATGAACGGAGCCCTTATAAGGTTCCTCTGAAAAAATCACTGTATTGAAAATATTATCCCACAGTTCCATCGTTGTCGTCTCATCATCCTTGAATGATCTGTCGGCGAAAGCAACTAAGATTACCAACTGACGACGTTCACCAATATAAGGATTCACATCACTGGTACGTCTTGCAGAACGAAGATGGACAGTCTTCTGTGCACCATTTATTGGACGGCAACTCCGAATACGGATGCTATCGTCAGCCGTTGCTGTCAAGATGAAGAGCAACAATCCTATCAATAGTAGAAACTTTCTATTTCCCATTTCTATAAATCTTTTTATGAGTCTTACCATCCGACTCCTTAATAATATATATCTGACCCTGTACAGGTGTTTTCACTTTATATCCTAAAAGGTTATACATCTGCAAATCCACTTTCTCTGGATATCGCATAGGGACTTTGATTTCCGTCGCACCTCCCATGAAATCGAAGGAAACCAGTCCGTCAGTCATTTGGATGTTCGTAATCGGCTGCTCAAGTTGCATACCGCCATCTAGGTTAGGATAGAACATCGTGGCAGCCGGTGTTGAGGTGTCAGTCAGTTCGTTATTCACCGTTTCCTTATCCTCAGAGATATATGGATAAGGTGAGGTGCTAAGGAAACGACGGTTCATCCTATCACCTGAAGCATAAGGACTCAACCCTTTCTCCTTGATATATGCATTCCATGCGTCATAATCCATATTGTCAGCATGAACAAGATGGAAGCGGCGCTTCGTCTTGTCATTATTCACCGTATTTCCCTTCCATACAGAACCGTCGTAGTTCACATGGTAGATAACCAATCCCTTACCTGGTAGTCCACTGTCCCATTTGGTTTGCTGACGATTTTCCAACAACAACCATTCGGAGTCAGAGTGCTTGATTCGATAAGCCTCTCCACCCTCCGAAACAGGTTTCAGGTCACTAATGGAAGCTGCATCATCCAGTTCTGTAAATTCCACCCAGCCCAGCAAGTATTTCTCCAATGCAGTAAAATTTGGCGGGCACCATCCCCAACTGGTAAAATTACCACCATCCATCAAGTCCCACTCATCACAGACAGAATAGCCTTGATTTGAGGTTGTCGGATAAATATCCGGGAGTCCCAGACTATGCGAGAACTCATGACAGATAGTGCCAATCCCACAGGAGCTAGGTGTTGACGGAGTCCATAGCTCCGCACTGGCAGTATAGCTGGATATCTTCTTGCCATCAGAAGTTTCAACGGTAGAGAAAGCACCTGTATTAGGCCATATATATCCATAGGTTGTCGATGTATTGCCACCATAGCCAGCATATATGAAGACAACTTGATTGACATAGCCGTTACCGTTCCAGTCATACTGCGAGAAATCTATCTCTGGATGTTCTGAAACAAACTGCTGGGTAGCCTCATGCATCGCATCATGTCCATAGTTTTTAGTCGAACTAGTTGGCTCGTCATAAGGTTGTGCTTTCTGACTCACCTTATAGGGGCCATAGATATCAAACTCCAAGTTAAAAAGTCCGCCGGACTGAGTGCGAAAATAGTCGGTAACACATCCAGCACCTTTACCTTCGTTATAACCTGGTTTATTAAGAATACTATTATAGAAATCCAATGAATGTTCCTCCTGAAAATCGTTGTCTGAGAAAGAAAACAGAATCACCAACTGCTTATATATCTTATCAGCATCCCAATCTGTATTACAGGCAGGAAGGCGACGTGACGCACGATGGGAGTCTGTCGTATTGCCAGAGATATCAGGAGTACAATCACCTCGCAAGATAACCAACTCCCCCTCCTGCGCCATAGTGCGCAGGGGAAGGAGTAGTATCAGCATTCCATATAAGAGTATTCTCTTCATCTAAAATTATTTCGCATTCAGGCACCAGGGCTTCAACGTCTTAAAGAAGTCGTTGCCCTTGTCATCCACAAGGATAAAGGCAGGGAAGTCTTCCACCTCAATCTTCCAGATAGCCTCCATACCTAGTTCTGGATACTCTACACACTCGATACTCTTGATAGAACTCTGAGAGAGTACTGCAGCAACACCTCCGATAGTACCGAGGTAGAAACCACCATGCTTCTTACAAGCCTCTGTCACCACGTCACTACGATTTCCCTTGGCTATCATCACGAGTGATGCACCATTATCTTGGAACTCATCCACATATGGATCCATACGATTGGCAGTAGTCGGTCCCATAGAGCCACAAGGATAACCCTCTGGTGTCTTAGCAGGTCCTGCATAAAGTACAGGATATTTCTTAAAGTAGTCAGGCATACCCTCACCGGCATCCAGACGAGCCTTTAGTTTAGCGTGTGCGATATCTCGGGCAACGATGATAGTACCCTTCAGATTGACGCGAGTACTAACAGGATACTTAGAAAGTTCCTTACGAACAGCATCGATACCCTCGTTCAAGTCAATCTCAATACCCTTGCCACCTTCTCCTGGACGACGCAGTTCTTCTGGAATCAACTCTGTGGGGTTCGCATCCATCTTCTCCAACCAAAGACCATCAGCATTAATCTTTGCCTTGATATTTCTGTCTGCAGAGCAAGATACACCCATACCGATAGGACAGGAAGCACCATGACGAGGCAGACGGATCACACGGATATCGTGGGCCAGATACTTACCACCGAACTGAGCACCCAGTCCAATCTTCTGAGCCTCAACAATCAGTTTCTGCTCCAGGTCAATGTCACGGAAAGCACGACCAGTCTCATCACCTGTGGTAGGCAGGTTATCGTAGAACTTGATACTTGCAAGTTTCACGGTCAACAGGGACATGCAGCAGTACCCAGTGATTTCATCTTCTCTACGAGGAACGGAATGAGTGTACCCTCGTTCTGGATCGTTGCCTTGGTCATCGGATAAAAATAGGTCTTGTTGGCACTACCACCGCCCTTTGCCACCATCACAAACTTATACTCGGCACCCTCTGTTGCCTCGATATCAATCTGGGCAGGGAGGTTGCAACGAGTATTCACTTCGTCGTACATGTTTAATGGAGCATTCTGTGAGTAGCGCAGATTATCTTGGGTAAAGGTATTGAACACACCCAGACTCAGTGCCTCTTCATCCTCAAAGCCCGTCCATACCTGTTGTCCCTTCTCACCATGGATAATGGCAGTACCTGTATCCTGACAGAAAGGAAGGATCCCCTTGGCAGCGACCTCTGCGTTACGCAGGAACTGCAGGGCTACGTACTTATCATTCTCACTAGCTTCTGAGTCAGTAAGAATCTTTGCAACCTGCTCGTTATGCTCACGACGCAGCATGAACTCCACATCGTGGAAAGCCTGCTGAGCCAACAGCGTCAGTGCCTCTTTCGATACCTTTACAATCTGTTTACCTTCAAACTCGGCGGTCGTTACGCCTTCTTTACTCAACAAGCGGTACTCCGTCTTGTCTTCGCCCACCTGGAACATCGGGGCATACTTGAATTCAACTGCTTTAGCCATAATAGTATTATTTTCTGATTATTCTAATTATTCCGATTTTAATATCCAAACACTTCTTCTATTGTCAAACGCTTGATGGGGCCTATCTTCTCCAGCGACTTCATATCGAGTTCTTTCTCATCACCTAAGATGATATAGCGATACGGTTTATTCGCCATGTTAGCCTTCTCAAAGTTGACGATATCCTGAAGAGTCACCTTTGCCAAATTCTTGTATATCAATTCATTGGTACTGATATCAAGTCCTAACTTCTGAGCATTGAGATAAGCAAAGAAGATTCCAGTCTTCGTAGTACGTCCACTGACAAGGCGCTTGGTGACAGCGTCCTTGGCAATCTGAAAAGCAGTCTCACTGGCAGGCATCTCATTGAGGATCTCATTGAAATGAGTGATACAATCCGTCATCTTATCGTTTTGAGTAATGATATGGGTTACCACAGACTCCTTACGGTCTTTCCATTCGGGTTGGAAATAATAGGCATAAGCATTATATGCCAGTCCACGTGCCTCACGCATCTCTTGGAATACCACACCATTCATACCGCCACCGAAGTACTCGTTGAATACCTCTTGCACGGCAGCCTCATCGGGATTCCAGCTACGACCCTCGTTATGGTACATACGCATATAGATATTCTTGGCATCATAAGGTGCAATCCATACCTCATTCTTATTGGCAATCTGATCAAGATAAGGTTTATTCTCAGGAATATCAGCCATCTGCTTGGCTGTGTTATGAACATTGTCGACAACACCCGTTATCTCGTTCTCTGCCATCGGACCATAATAAGCTACACGATGTTTCAAGCCACTAAGACCTTTCAGTAAGTCTATCAACACCTGAGGATTGGTATTCTTCAACTGTTGTTCGCTCATCACGTCACGATAACGGTTTCGTTCTCCTGCTGTGGCATAGTAATACAGATAGCCAAAACATCCCCCCTGATTCTTCTTGGCATCATCACGTCCCTTCATAACAAGGTTCACCATATTGTCATAAGCCTCTTGGTCAACCTTCGCATGCTGCAACAGATCTTCTAACAGAGCAAGAGCCTGAGGCATGTTCTCGCTCAATCCAGACAAAGAAACAGAGATATTCTCAGGTCCGACATTCACATTCCAGTCACATGCCAACTCATAGAATTTCTGACGAAAATCAGCAGCGGTCAGTTTATCTGTACCCAGATACTTGATATAGTCTGCAGCGATGTCGTAGCGGTTATCTGCGCTCTGTCCGAAGTCGTAGTAGAATATCAAATTAAACAATCCGTTATCGTTGTTCTTCACATAGTAAAGTGGCAACTGCTTCTTGGTCTTCAGCACCGTCATATCTTTCTTGAAGTCTACGAACTTTGGTTGAATAGGCTCTACCTTTGCATTCTGGATATCCTTCACGAACTGACTCATCTGGTCACGATTCGTAGGAATCGGTGTGATAGCCGGTTTGTCTATCTTCTTCTGCGTAGTATCAATACCCTGCTTCTTGTAGACGACAATATAACCATCGGTAAAGAACTTGTTGGCAAAGTCAACAATCTCTTGTTTGGTGATCTTCGAGAGACGATCGATCTTACCTACCTCCTGTTGCCAGTCCACCTCATTGATAAAGGCATCCGCAAACATATCAACACGCCCCTCATTACTCTCCAATATCTGATAATGGCGACGCTTCTTGTTGTTGATAATACTGGGAAGCAGGTTGTCAGGGAATTCACCTTTCTTCAGTTTATCGATTTCACCCAGCATCAATGCCTTGACCTCATCAAGACTCTGTCCTTGCTTAGGAGTACCCCTCAGTATGAAACCGCCATGGTCATGCATCAGTTGTGTACTGCCAATGGCTCGCTGTACCTTCATCATCTGATTCAGATCCAGGTCAAAGAGTCCGGCACGTCCGTTACTCAACACATCCTCCATCAGTTCGAGGGTGTCAGCCTGTAAGGAATTAGCCTGATTGGCCCGCCATGCTACCCAAATCTGTTCAGCCTCCTGACCAATAACAGTCGTATCTCTTGGAGATGTCAATGAGGGTAATGCAGGGAATACGGGTTGACGTACATCAGCACCAGGTGTCCAACTCGAGAAATACTGGTCGATAATTGCAATGGTCTTATCGAAGTCCAGGTCACCGGCCATACAGATAGCGACATTATTAGGAACGTACCATTTCTTGAAATAGTTCTTGATATTCGTGATAGACGGATTCTTCAAGTGCTCCTGTGTTCCGATAGTGGTCTGGAGTCCATAGGGATGATTCGGCCACAGCATCTTACTGGCTGTAGCATAGAGTTTGCGCTGGTCGGAGGTCAAGCCGATATTATACTCCTCGTACACAGCCTCCAGCTCCGTATGGAAACCACGAATCACCATATTCTGAAAACGGTCGCTCTGTATCTTTGCCCAGTTCTCTATCTCATTCGAAGGGATATCCTCTGTATAGCAGGTCACATCATTCGAGGTATAGGCATTTGTTCCTTCGGCACCAATGGCAGCCATCAACTTGTCGTACTCATTAGGAATGAAATACTGGGCAGCCACCTGAGAGACGGAGTCAATCTCATGATATGCCTGCTTGCGCTGTGCTGGGTCTGTGAGTTTACGATACGCCTCATAACGCTGCTCTATCTCTGCCAACAAAGGAGCCTCTGCAATAGGATTGTTCGTACCAAACTGTTTGGTACCCTTGAACATCAGATGCTCCAGATAATGTGCCAGACCTGTCGTTTCCGCAGGGTCGTTCTTTGAACCTGTACGCACAGCGATATACGTCTGGATACGTGGTTTCTCCTTATTGACACTGAGATACACCTTCAGTCCGTTGTCGAGGGTATAAATGCGAGTCTTCGTCAAGTCGCCCTCAACAGTCTTGTACTTGTAATCCTTCGCCTGCACCGACAAAGGTAAAAAAGTAAAAAGGTAAAAAAGTAAAAAAAACAAATGTTTCATAACTTTCATTTCTTATCTATTTTATTGATGATGTTAACTATTGTTCCTATAATTGTATTTAAATCATTCATTAATGAATCATATTCTTGTGCTTTTATCAGTTCTGACTCGAACAATAATTCCAACCAATATCTTGATTCACTTGCTTCTTTTAATGAAATTCTCAGCTTGCTAATGTAATCAGCATCGCTTTGGGCATATATGCTTTCTGCAATATTAGCTCCGATACTAGTTCCTGAGCGATACAATTGCTTAGAAATTACATATTCTTGCCTTTCATTAGTTAGACATATATATAACTTCCGCATTCTTAATGCGAAACTTTTACTCAGTTTATATATTACATTTTCTCCCACTTAGTGTTTTACTTTCTTATTTTCTTACTTTCTTACCTTTTCACTTAGTCTTCATAATCTATTTCGTGGTCTAATTTCGATATAAAGTCGTCGAAGACATCCTGATCGACATCTCCCATGGCAAATTCTTTCTCCGCATCCTTGCGAATCTCAGCAATCCATGCACGACGGGCACGTACATAATCCTCACGGATCCGCTGCATATCCGGCTCCGTCAGTTCCTCTAACCCATAATAGTCAAGAATCATCCGATAAGTCCATACCCACTGATATTCACGATAGTGACTGTCAATATCCTTGAAGCGATTCAGGATATCCTTCACACTTTCTACGTTTCCATTCTTGATATCGTCTATGAGTCGTTGTTCCTCAGAGGCAGGCAACAGCAATCCAGAAAGGTCATTCCAGTCACCAAGTCCTATGTCAGAGGTTGGTTTTCCTAAGAAATCGCCCTTGACAGCACGTTTCAATACAGCACCCATATAGATACGCAGGGCGATATCATAATACTTGATACCCTTGCGCAGCGAGGTGGCATTGATGATATACTCATGATAGTTATAAGAAGATACATTGTCACCACCTGCTTTCCGCAATGCCTCCAAGATCTTCTTACCTTGTACAATCTCACCCACTGTAAAAGGACTGAGCCAGTCGAAGTTAATGATACTCTTACGACTGCTTGGTGCTCTTCTGTCACGCTTAGGCCATTTCTTGATGTCACGATAGAGACCTACCGTTGTGATGTTACGACCTGGAACGATATACATTGTCTCTCCGTATGCCATCAGATAGGCAAAAGGCAGACAGCGCATGTCCGGATGGTTCATCAGCTTTCCGAAACAGACGGAGAAGGCACCAATCTTAGCAGGCATCAGCACATAGGCACCACTGGCCGTTTTAGAGCCACGCTCCAGTACACCATAGTGCATTGGTCCCATCTTATAGGCATGGTTCGAGAAATTCGTGTTTGAGCCAGCATTGTAGAACGAGTACTCACCACCAATCAACAGACTCGATTTATGGTGCGAGGCAGAGAAGGGTCCGCAGAAGGCAGCACATGCCTCACCATTTGCCATGAAGGAGTTAGCAAAGAACACACTCGCCTCAGCCGTAAAACCGTTGGTAATCTGACAGGCCTCCCCTACGAAACAGTCCTGCATCTTCACGGAGTTGGTGATGGAACAGCCGTTCGAGATAATAGAGTTCTCACAGATGACACCTGTGCCGATATACACTGAGGCATCTTTTGACGACATGATTGTACAATCGCTCAGACGTGAGGCTCCATTGATTTCACAATCATCCTTCACAACAGTATTGGTTATCTCCTTGGTATTGATAATCTTCACACCATTGCCGATAGTTCCTCGCTCAGGCAGTGTAAAGCGAATCTCCTCATTAATCAGTCTGGTGATATTATCCTTGAACACCTTGTCATTAAAGTGCTTCACCATCAAGGCTGCCAATTGTGAGTTCAGGTCATGGAAGAGTATCACATTACCATCACCCATCTCGTTAAGTACTGACACAATATGTCCCTCACCATAAGTAGCACCCTCAGTGGTCTCCATCGTACAGATATTGGAGATATAGCAGTCGTCACCGATGGTATAGTTATTGATGAAATTACCTACCTTCTCTATCAGACAGTCATTACCTACTGTCACATTACGTAACGTAGCGTCATTGATACCCGCATGCTTGGTGAAACCCTTTGTCACCTCCACTTGCTTGTCGAAGGAACCCAAGCGGATGTCGCCATAGAACACTACACGATGGAAACCATAAGGCTTGAATGTCTCTGCTACCATCACACGATTCCAGTCCTCAGCCCAACAACTATTGCGCTCGAGCACCTCAATCTCTTCTTGTGTCAAATGTCTATAATCTCTCATAAGTATAATTGGGTTTGTTTTATTTTCGTTATTTCGTTATCACGACTCCTCCACTTGGTAAAGGAAATCGTTATACGGATATTTCTGCACATGGAGTTCCCTCACTTTCTGGTAGAGCACCTCACGCAACTCATCGATATTCTCCTTCTTTTTGGCAGAGATAAACAGGCAGTCGCCCTGCATCTTCGCCATCCATGTCTTCTTCAACTCCTCCAATGAGATATTCTCCTTGGTAGGCGCTGTCAGGTCGTCCTCATCCTGAGGTGTCCATGTATAGGCATCAATCTTATTGAACACCAGCATCGAGGGTTTGTCAGCACAGCCTAAATCGGCTAATGTCTTCTCCACGACAGTAATCTGTTCCTCGAAGTCAGGATGCGATATATCCACCACATGCACCAACAGGTCTGCCTCACGCACCTCATCGAGGGTCGACTTAAACGACTCCACCAAATCGGAGGGCAGCTTGCGGATGAAACCGACAGTGTCTGCCAACAGGAACGGCAGATTGTCAATGACCATCTTACGCACGGTGGTGTCGAGGGTGGCAAAGAGTTTATTCTCTGCAAAGACATCACTCTTGGCGAGCAGGTTCATCATCGTCGACTTACCCACATTGGTATAGCCCACCAGTGCCACACGAATCAGTCTGCCACGATTCTTACGCTGCGTTGTCTTCTGCTTGTCAATCTCCAACAGACGTTCTTTCAACAGCGAGATGCGTTGGCGGATGGTACGCTGGTCCATCTCCAACTGTGTCTCACCAGGACCACGCAGACCTACACTACCCTTTCCGCCACCACTGCCAGAGCCACCGCCCTGACGTTCCAAATGGGTCCACAGACGTTGCAGACGAGGAAGCATATAGCGATACTGCGCCAACTCTACCTGTGTCTTCGCCTCGGCTGTCTGGGCGCGCATGGCAAAGATATCGAGAATCAAAGAGGTGCGGTCGAGAATCTTCACCTTCAGTTCCGCCTCGATGTTACGAATCTGTTTAGCAGACAGTTCATCGTCGAAGATAACCATACCTACAGGCTGTGTCTCACCTGTAGGGTCATCGTCTGCGGCTTCTTCCTGCTGCTTGATATATTGTTTGATCTCTTCGAGTTTTCCCTTTCCCACATAAGACACCTGACTCGGTCCCTGTACCTTCTGTGTGAATCGCTTCACAGTGACAGCACCAGCCGTGTCCGCAAGGAATTCCAACTCGTCAAGATATTCCTTGGTCTTTGCCTCGTCCTGCTCTTGGGTAATCAGTCCCACCAGCACAGCAGTCTCAGCCTTGACTTCGGAAATCACAAATTCTTTCATAGATATGTATATATTGGGTACAAAGATACAAAAAAAATGTATATTACATATTTATTTTGTGATTATTTTATTATCTTTGCCGACGTAAACAGACACAACTTAATTTATAAACTTATGAGAGTAATTATCGAATCTGATTATCAGAAAATGTCGCAATGGGCTGCAGAGCACGTCATTGAGCGTATCAATGCTTTCCAACCCACCAAGGAGAAGCCTTTTGTTTTAGGTCTGCCTACAGGTTCATCCCCAGAAGGAATGTATGCCTGTCTGGTGAAAGCCAACAAAGAGGGTCGCGTGTCCTTCAAGAATGTCCTGACCTTCAACATGGACGAGTATGTGAACCTTCCTGAGGACCACCCCGAAAGTTACCACTCTTTCATGGCTCGCAACCTCTTCGACCATATTGACTGCCCCAAGGAGAATATCCATATCCTCAATGGCAATGCCAAGGACCTCGCTGCCGAGTGTGCCCATTATGAGGAGATGATCAAGGAGGCTGGCGGCATCGACCTGTTCATCGGTGGTATCGGTCCTGACGGACATATCGCTTTCAACGAGCCCTATTCTTCACTGACCAGTCGTACACGTGTGAAGACACTGACTACTGATACGATTATCGCCAACTCTCGTTTCTTCGATAATGACGTCAATAAGGTGCCAAAGCTCGCCCTGACTGTGGGTGTAGGTACTGTGATGGATGCCAAGGAGGTAATGATTCTCGTCAATGGACACCACAAGGCACGTGCTTTGAAGGCTGCCATCGAGGGCGCTGTCACACATGAGTGGACCATCTCTGCTCTTCAGATGCACAAGCATGGCATCATCGTTGCTGACGAGCCTGCTACGGATGAGTTGAAGGTGGCTACATACAAGTACTTCAAGGATATCGAGAAGGACAACCTGCTTTAAGTCCTTCTACCCCATAAAAAGAAACTTCCAACCATCCGGCTGGAAGTTTTTTTGTATTTCAATAAGATCATAACCGCTATATTAACTTCTCTCTGGTTACGAATATTATCCAATTCTTCCATAGTTGGTTCGAACATTTTGAATCTCTCGCCCATCCTATAAAGTACGACATAGAGGAAAATCGCCTCATCGTTATTAGCTGATTCCTCTTATTATATAATAACTCCGCCCTTGCAGTCTGCTCTTGCAAGGGTGGAGAATTTTATTATATGATGTCAGGTACTAGTTTCTCTGACACAAAAAAGATTTAAATGTACGACAAAAATCTAACTAACCAAAAGAATATATGAAGAAATATTTGGAAGTTAGTACTAAATTTAGTACTTTTGCACCCATAAAATAACTATTATGGGTTCAAAGGAGAAATTAATTGAGCGATTCAAAAAGAAACCAAAGGACTTCACATACGAGGAGACACTAAGTCTGTTAGCGCACTTCGGTTATCATGAGCATACAAAAGGAGCTACGTCTGGTTCACGTGTGCGATTTAAAAATGAGCAAACAGGAGCATATATAGACATTCATCGTCCGCATCCAGGCAGTATCATGAAGGAATGGATGGTGAAGACTATCTATCAGCATATGAAGAATAACGGATTAATTAAATAAGGAGGAAAATTATGGATTATCTGGAGTATAAAGGCTACAAGGGTAGCGTAGAGTACAGCAAGGAGGACAATTGCCTGTTCGGTAAGGTTCAAGGTATGAGCAAAGATCTGATTACTTATGAAGGTCAGACGCTCGCTGAACTGCGTAAAGATTTCGAAGATGGCGTGGATAGTTACCTCGAAGGATGCAAGGCTGATGGTGTGGAGCCTGCAAAGCCCTATAGTGGCAAGTTGAATCTACGTATGTCGTCAGAACTTCATTCTCGTGTGGCTGCTTTTGTAGCTACGACGGGGACCACAATTAATGACTTCATCAATAAAGCTATCAAAAACGAATTGAAGAAGGTTGCGGCATTGTAAAGTCATTAACCAGTCCCATGTGATTACAAGGTGCCCATACCAAAAGAAGCAGGTTCCTTCGGTCCTGCTTCTTTTCTTTCTCAATATTCTTTTCTAGAACTACATGAGCTTTTCCAGTTCTTCTGTTACATTGTTTGACAACAACACACCTGAATGACCTCTTGACCATTCAAAGGAAGGAATAGCTTTTTGCAGTTTTTCAAGAGAAATGTTTGATCCAGCTTGTGGTTCTGCAGGATTCATACATACCATATCCACATACATCCTACGCTTAGTGCTTCCACCCCAGTCGTCACCAGGATATGGATCAGTAAGGAACTGCCCACTGAAAACTATGCCTGCCTTATCGTCGCCTACTCGCATCATATAGAAGAAATCACCCCTTCGAGCCTCTTCCCAATCGCGGATACTCCAGTTTATGCGGAACATACCATGTTCCATGTTTGCAACACACGCTTCATAATCCTTTTCAGTAAACGAACTGATAGAGGGATTCCATCGCATCAGATAATGTCTAGACTCACTAGGTACTGGTATTATCTCAAACTGAGCTTCCCAGATACAACTATCGCCATTGGCATCTTCCACACTAGGTTTACCTGCCCCTTGGAAACGAAAGCGAACACCTGGCTCCGTATTTATACCAATGATTCTCGTAAGACAATAATCTTCTTCACCTTTTAGGAGTAGGAAATCTAATGTACTCTTGATAGCATAAGGGAACACACCTTTATTATATAGGTAACATCCATGAAAGGTTTCTGGCATCTCGTCAACAACCAACAAAAGATGTCCGTCTACATTCTCCAATATCAGGCGATAGTTATCATCGTTGATATCTAAGCGAATCTGGTTTATCTCTCCTGAACGAACTTTGCCAATTGCCTCATTATCTACATAAACAGTGAGAGCAACTTCGTTGATATCAATCTCTTTGTTGTTTTTGTTAGTTTTCATAGGCTTATTGGTTTTTTGTTATCTGTGGCAAAGATACTGCATTTATTTTAGATAAAAAACAATTGGATATTAATTATTCATTATTTCCCAAGAACGATATACGTTTTAGCGGCAACCATTTTGTATTTTATCTGTTTCCTTTTGCTCTATTATGTGTCTTACACAACATCTGGCAGTTCTCAATATCAGTGCTTCCGCCTTTACTCCATGCTGTTACGTGGTCGGCATCCATTTCTTCCAATTTCCAAATGCGCTGACGATTGGCATCATGGCCGATGGCGCAATAAGGACAGTTACTTGTTCCTTCCGCTTTAGCCTTTTCTGTCTGCTCCTGATAAACCTTGCGCATAGTGGGTTTATCAAACAGACGGACATTCAATAGTTTTGTGTCCTGACAGCTGCCAAGTACATATTCAAAGATGCCTCGGCGGTTTGTCACAAAATCATCATGCATCAGTTCGTAGACCTTTGCCGATAATTCTGAATGATTGTATGCCTGATTATGGAAATGCTCATATAGTTCACCCCAGTTCAAACCTTGCATTTCATCATAGACATCATCGAATTTCGAATCCACCCAATCAATGACAGTATTGAAATAGGTTTTTATCTCGTTGATATTATTATCACGACGATGGGATGACATATAACCATCCACATTCCCCTTGCTCACCCATTCTAAAGCTGCCGCCAAAAACATCTGACGATTAGCAGGACCTTTTACGTAGGATTCCCATTTTTGAATATTGGCGTTCCCTGAATTTGAGAACTCTTTTTTGCATTCAGTTACGAATGGGCCGCTATAGATGGCATTCAGTTTCTCTTGTTCATTTAGTGGAACACCCACAATGTTGATAGTTTGGAACCATTCCTTGATTTCTTCCTCGGCGTGTTCTCCCTCACCTTCACATACATAGACAAGCAACTTTGTTTGCTTTACTTTCTGCTGCTTACCTTCATCCAGTCCATCAAAGATTTGTTCAAGTCCATTAATCTTTACAGCAAACTTGTTCTTAAGGAAACGACCCAAAGAAGTAATACGTTGCTGTCCATCGAGCACCTCTAGTTTGCCATCTTCTTTCTTATTAAAGTAGATAAGTCCTAGCGGATAGCCTTTCAATACAGACTCAATCACTGCTACATCTTTCTTGCCATCTGCATAGATGTAGTTTCGCTGGTACTCGGGCTGAATAGTCAATTGACCTGCCAAGCCATACAGACCTTTTCCTTCAAGTTCGTTATACTCGAAGCCGTCGCAAATTTGCTCTACAGTATAGATTTTTAGTTCTGTTTTCATTATGATTGTTTTTTGCGGATTAGTATTCTTGCAAATGGCTTTATTGGATAACCATTTTCCATATAGTATAATTGTCCGTCGCGAAGACTGGGATTCAATTTCTTCAATTCACGAGGAAAGGGCTTTAATCCCAGTTCTTTACCAGAATCTCCTTCTGCAATACCTATTAATTCAAACTGATCCGGGCAATACTTATCTAAAAAAGATTTTGGCAATCCCATTGCTCCTTCATAATCTTTTGGAATTGCATCAACAAACGGAACTTCTATTGCATCGTAGTTCTCATAATGTATGTATTCTTTCCTTCCTCGTACTTCTTTATGCTTACTATGCTTGAAATTCTCCGTCTTTGTCATTAATCGTAAAGGTTGGTGTCTTCTTCCATGATCAATATTGGTGTACCAACAAGTATTCCCCATTTTTAAGAATCCACCTTCTGGTTTTATGTATTCTTTTGCACCATTTGAAACACCCAACCACATTTCGTTGTTTTTCAATAAAGGGAAAATTTCCTTGTAGGAAACAGCATTCATATTTCCTATAATAATGAATTTCTTCTCCACTTCCATAATCCAAGCCACAAACTCCCTGAACAAAGAGAATGGCGGATTAGTCACAATAATGTCTGCCTCGTCACGCAATTTGCGTATTTCTTTGCTACGAAAATCACCATCACCTTCTAAGTATTGCCATTGCAAATCGTTGATGTCAATACGATTGTCGCCAGTCACATCATGTGTTAACACGAAAATCTTTCCATGCGTCTTGCTCTTGTCATTGTCAAAATAAGGTTGTGAGGTTTCAAGGAGTGTTGGTTGGTAAGGCACTTTATACTTCTTGCTTTCTGGAGCATAACTGGTAGAAATCAGTTTCTTCAAGCCAAGTAATTCAAAATTCTGGGCAAAGAACTTGGTAAAGTTACTCCATTCAGGATCGTCGCAAGGTAATAATACAGTCTTACCACGAAACACATTGGGGTCGTAATCCAGATAAGCATTTATCTCCTTCTGGATATCAACATATTGCGTATAGAACTCATCATTCTTCGCTGTTTTCGCATTTGCTAAGTTAGTATTTGCCATACTCAATAGTTTAGGAGCATAGCACTTATCGGAATCTTTTGGGCTTGAAACATCAAGACCTCTACACAATAAAAGCGTGTCCGCTCTTACCAGATATAGAGGCCGTGACATTGCCCAAATGAATGATAAGTGACGTCCACGCTATAAGCGCGAACAATCACAATTATCGAAATTCATTTTACTTTTAGAAATTTGTCACGTTTCTATATCTTCCAGATAACTGCTATTGTCGTTATTATTATACCCTCAAAAGTCGCACTGCCGCTTTCGCTAAAGCATCATGGCAATGCAATGGCAAAGATACGAATAAGTGAATAAAATGCCAAATATATTTGGGTATTTTTGAACGAGAGTATCTTAAAAACTTGTTTTAAAGATAAAGAATAAATCTGAAAGTCGCTAGGATTTCGATAGGAATTTAAGAAAAAAGAGAGTTTCGCAATAACATGTACCCTTCTACCCCAACAGGGCTCAAATGCCGATGTACAAAGGAAAGTACGTAGGGTATATGTTCGTCAAACATATACCCTACATCTACTATATTGCAATCAGTGAATAACAACCAAATGTTATTCCCATAGTCCCATACGAATTAATTCTATATTGGAATATTGGAATGGAGTCAGCAATTTTCCAGTCTTGTCAATTAATGCCCATTTGCCTTTCTCTTTATCTTTTACAGCTGCCTTACCTTTTACGAAACTCTTTGCACCATCCCACTGGTGTGGGATGACCAATTTTCCTGTCTTGTCGATATAGCCCCATTTGTCACTAAAATCACACACACAAGCCAGACCTTCACAGAATCTGTTTATAACGCGGAATTGGGCACTAATTAAAAAGTTCCCTGTCTTGTCGATGACCCCCCAACGATTAGACTTATCCATGACTTGTGCCATCCCATTAGAGAATTCCCAAGCATCTTTCCATTGACAGGGAATGACCACTTTTCCTGTCTTGTCAATATAGCCTATATCATAGCCTCCTTGCTGGATCGTGGCCATTCCTTCATAGAAATTCCCTGCAAAACTAAACTGGACGGGAATAACGATTTTCCCTGCTTTATTGACATAGCCCCATTTGCCTTCGGAAGTCCTGACTCGTGCCAATCCTTCATGAAAATCATCTTTGTATTCCCAGCGTGAGTCTTTTTTCACAATTTGCGATTTGGTACTACCCTTTGACTGATTAGCCTTGCGTACCTGTCCCCAAGTAGGTGTCACTACCAACATAGCAAGGACAATGACTGTTTTTGTAATCCTTTTCAACATAGTTTCTAAAGTTATCTCTCTGCAAAAATAAAGAATAAATCTGAAAGTCGCAAGGATTTCGATAGGAATTTAAGAAAATGCCTCCTCTATGGATGTTCAAGGCTTCAAGCGAGGTATGTAAAACTTTAAGATGAGGCATAGAAATGGGAGTTTTGAGTTTTCAGCTACAGCCGAAAGGTCTTGCACCTATAGGTGAAAGATCTTGCAGCTGTAGGTGAAAGGTCTTTCGGCTATAGCTGAAAGATAGAAAGAACGTCACTTACTCCTCGAAAGTGCCGTGCAAACGCCCCGAAAGGAGGCACCTTTCTCCCCGATAACCCTAAGCTAACAACCCGTTTGAACGCTCCTAACAGATTGCTTGCTTGGGGGATTGGAAGTCTTCTTTTTATTTCAAGATAATACCGCCATTCGGCTTTATCGTTACCTTCGCCTGTCCTTTCTTGTCGACTTTCAAGGTCTTGAGCTCCGCATAGCCTTCAGCATTGTCTACATAGTAGTTGACAGTCTTGCCTGCGAACATCGGCAGGTTGAGGGTCAGCGTCTTCGCTTCTTTCTCGGCATTCAGTCCTGCGATATACCATTGGTCGTTATGACGACGTGCCATGACCACGAACTTCCCTGGATAGCCGTCGATATAACGGGTCTCTTCCCATGTGGTAGGTAATGCTTTCAGGAAATCGAGTTCCACCTGTGGCAGTTCCTGCAGGTTGTTGGGCTGCATGGCGACACATTGGATACTGGTCTGCATGATAAGACCGCTTGCCATCTCAAAGACATCCGTGGTCTTGCGCGTATGGCGACTCTTGTTGTCGCGACTGATATGACGGTTCATGATGATACCACCCCAGTCCATCGTGGCAGTGGCATTACGACAGAAGGGATGCAGCGTCAGGTCGTAAGGCTCACGGAAGGCTGACTCTTCGTTGAAGAAGACGTTCTCAGAGGCCAGTACTGCCTCGCTGGCGACGAAATTAGGATATAGCCGCTCCCACCCTCTTGGCAGTGTACAACCATGGAAGATGACCTGCAGGCCATAACGGTTGGCATCGCTCAGGATGTCCTCATAGAGTTGCATCGTCTGTTGCTTGTCGCCTCCGAAGAAGTCAACCTTGATGCCTACGACACCGATACTTTGCATCCAGCGCATCTCTTTCTCGCGGGCAATACTCGTACTCATACACTGACGAGGAGTCTGTGGGGCATTGTTTTCATAACCGTTGGAACTGTACCACAGCATCAGGTGTACACCCTTCGACTGCGCATATTTCGACAACTCCGCTATCTTGTCGCGACCGATACGCTCGTCCCACCAGTTATCTACCAGACAGTACTCAAAACCCATCGCTGCCGCCAAGTCAATGAACTGCACCTGATCGGCATAATTGATACTCTCGTCCTGCCAGATGAGCCAACTCCATGTGTAGCGCCCGGGCTGATACTGCTTCGCAGGCTCATAGAGAGGTTCCAAGACATCGTACGAGATAGTGGTCTCGACAATGGGTTGCAAGGTCTTACCAATGGTGATGGTGCGCCAAGGAGTCGTACCAGGCACAGGGATACCAGCCGTTGCCGTTCCATTACCATTGTTCTCACCCTCCTGCGGATAGGCGATGGTATAGCCTGTCTCTTCTGTATAGTCACTCAGATGACAGCCTGCATACGCTGATGTCACACCTGTCTCACATACCAGCGCCCAGCCTTTGTCTCCGATATGGAAGAGGGCTGGAAACACATACCCTTGTCCCTGTTGCGACTTTGTGGCCATCGGCACATCGGCATGGTATTCCTCTTCATAACTGGGTTTCGTCTGCATCCACCCTACCATTGGAAGACTCTGTGGTGACAGGAATGTCGTGGTACCCTCTGGGAAGAGAAACGACGAGGCTTCGCTCATGACGACAGCACACTTAGGATTGTCTTCCTCTTGACGCAGCAGTGTATAACGGAAGGCGATATCGTTATTGGCGACGACAAACGTCACGATGATCTGGTGGTTCTTTGCATCAGCCAGCGTCACGTCCAACTGGTTCGCCATGAAGTCGACATGCGACGCCTTTGTGCGTGTCATATCATAATGTTTTTCTACCTTCGATTCCTTGGCCGCTACAAAGGTCAATCCCTTCGTGAAGTCTCCGATATTCGACTGCAGTCCCAGTCGCGAAGGACAAAGCATCTCCTCACCGTCATACACCACCGCATACGTCGCGATGCCACCTTCCACACTCACCTTCACCTTCATTCGTCCGTCAGGCGACTGCACCTGTCTGCTTTCTGCCATCATCATCAACGGACAAAGTAGTAGTAATAACGCTAATTTTCTCATCATATCCTTATAGTTTTTTGATTTCTCCTCAAAGGTACGGATAATTTCCGACTTCACAAAGAAAATCCGTAAAATCTTCACAGACGCTACATCCAAATAATGACATGATGACAAAGTGACATCGTGACATTAAGGTGTTTTCAATGTGTAAGGAATAAGGGAGTAAGGAGTAAGGAGTATTAATAGAATATTATATAATTATAATTATATAATATTTATAATATATATGGCAGTTACCTCTGCGCAACCCGGAAAGTGCTTAATGTCATGTTGTCATGATGTCACTTTGTCACGATTTGCGTAGAATATGAGTGCGAAAACGCTCATTACTGACAGGAGTGCCTTCTATCACTTGTTCCAATGCTTCCTATCACCTGTTCTAAAGCCTACTAACGTTGTAAGTAAAGGCTACTATACCCCCATAACAGATACTAGAACGAGGGATAGGAGGCATTGGAAACAATTATGATTGAATTATTATCGCTTCGGCTTGATGTTCAGGTTTACACCCAATAGTTCCTCGCTGTCCACGATGGTCCAGCTGCTGCCAGGATAGACACCGATGGTGCGATTGGTGTCAATACCCATCTCTTTGAGTTCCCTGATGACCTCATCGCGAGCATCACCCACCTCAAAGCCTAAGTGGTGAACGCCATAACCATGTTTGTCTTGGAACTCACGGAATGTGCTGGGCGTATTATCCACCTGATGCAGTTCAAGCACCCAGTTGCCCATCTCTATGACACACATCTGCAGCTCACATGGGATATCTTTGCCACGATAGGTATATGGATACTCCCCATCGCTCTTCAGGTGGTTCGTCCATATCTTGGGCTCAGGGATATTAAGCAAGGCAGCCCATGCCTTGGCAGCGCGTTGGATGTCATCGACAACAATTGTTACCTGTATGAACTGGTCTTTGTTCAGCGGCGTAGCCAGTGGCTTAAAGGTCGTGGTGGTATCAGCATCCTGTGTGTTGGCGATATAGCCTTGGCTTTCATATCGCCCAATGCCATGACCAGTTTTTCTCTTAGTTGTTCGTTTGTCATATTCTTATTCGCTTTAGTTAAGTCTTCCTGTTGTTTTTCCTGTTGTGGTGAATGACAGGAGAAACATACTCCACATACCAGGAGCATCAAAAAAATATTCTTTATCATGTCTTTTGTTTAATAATAAGTTTAGTTTTATTCTATTGGTTTCACGCAAATGAGGGTACAGGATACAGGAGCAAAGATACAATAATGCTCTTTACTTCTTGATCTTGAAAGAGTTCTCGATGCTGGTAAGTTCAGCAGAGAAAGACTTGTCGACCTTCAGGCGCTGCTCGATAGTGGAACAGCTATGAATCACCGTTGAATGGTCTCTGCCTCCTATCAGTTGTCCGATACGTGATGCTGGCATCTTGGTGTACTTCTGGGCGAGATACATCGAGACCTGACGGACGATGACATAGTCGCGCTTGCGAGACTTGCTGAAGACATTCTGCTGCGTCACATTATAATGGCCGCAAACCTTCTCAAGGATATCATCAACAGTAAGCGGATGATTATCGACTTTCACAGCGCGCTTGATGACACGCTCAGCCAGACGCATATCGATATTGCTGTTATAAACGATGGAGTAAGCCATCAGTGAGTTCACCACACCCTCCAAGTCACGCACAGAACCATTTGCAGTCTCAGCAATATACTGGATGACATCCTCAGGAATCTTCAGACCGTCACGCTTGCACTTGGAATGCAGGATATCGATACACAACTGTACATTGGGCTTCTCTAACTCAGCAATCAGTCCGCAAGAGAAACGAGTCAGCATACGCTCCTGCAGCCATTTCAAGTCAACAGGAGGACGATCGCTGGCAAGGATAATCTGCTTGCCCAAACGGAACAGGTGGTTGAAGATATGGAAGAAGGTATCCACGGTCTTGGGTGATGTCGCCCACTCCTGAATATCATCCACAATCAGTACATCGATGGTCTGATAGAAATGGATGAAGTCATTGACTTTATTCTGGCGGGTGGCATCGGTAAACTGCACTTGGAACAGACGGGCAGAAACATACAACACACGCTTCTGAGGATACATCTCCTTGCACTTCACACCAATGGCATTAATAAGGTGTGTCTTACCACAACCAGAGGGACCGAAGACAAAGAAAGGATTGAAGGTCGTCTTGCCTGGATGCTCCGCAATGGAGAGTCCAACGGTGCGTGGCAACTTATTGCTGTCGCCCTCGATGAAGCTCTGGAACGTCTTATGGGTATCCAACTGCGTATTCAGTTCCTTGGTGGCAGCATCCAACTCCGTAGGAGCCTTGTTGATGCGAGCAGAAGGCTGTGGCTCTTCGATGTCCACTGGCTCACTACCCTCTTCATCAACAGTAATCCTGTGTGCCCTATCCACCACGATACGGTAGTTCAGACGGACATTGGTGCCGAAACAACGGAACAACGCCTTACTCAACAGCGCCACATAGTATTGCTCCAAATACTCATACACGTACCTGCTCGGCACTTGTACGAGAAGATTCTGGCTTTCCTCATCGTATTTCTCGAATACGATAGGCGCGAACCAGGTCTTATATTGCTGCTCTGTGACGTTCTCCTTGATCAGATGAAGGCAGTCGCCCCAAAGCGCCTTTGGAGATTTTTCCATACGGCGTTATACTTATTTATATATTACAATCAAACGACTGTTAATGATTATAGTTTTCGTTTTCGATTGCAAAGTTAGCACTTTTTTTCTGAATTACACAAATCCGCAAAAATTGAAAAATTTAATACAGAATTTCGTAACTCGTTTATCTATAGGCCTTTAGCCTATCTATTGTAAAAATATACAACTATCCCCTATTGCATATATACAACTCCCTGTCTGACAGTGACTTAATAAAAACCGCACACAGTGTTGTCAGTGTGCGGTGATTTTTTTCTTATCATCCCGAAAGTGTGATATATCAGTCACTTCCACGATTTGAATGCTCATTCATCTCTTTTTTCTTTCTATTTAGACAAATTAAAAATTATAAGCTTTTTACTTGTCTTTTTTTCCGAAAACGGAGAAGTGAACATAACGCTTGGGATGTGCTTTGAAATCTCTCAACAGGGAATCGGCATCAGCAGCCGTCGAACTCAAGTTATTATAGAGGGTTGCATCACGCATCAACAGTCCTAAAGTACCTTCGTTGCTGTTGAGTTTGCGCGTCATCTCCTCCACGTTGGCAAGGGTCTGGTTGACCTTCGCTGTCATCTCTGCCACATCGATGGCACTCAGATTGGCAGTCAGGCGCTGCGTATTACCCAGCACACTGTCCGCCTTGAACATCATCGAGGGCACATTATGGTTGAGACTGGCTGACAGATTACGCAGTTGCAGGCTCGTCTGATTGAAGTTAGCCGTCATGCCCTCCACGTTATGCAACGTATTATGAAGGGCTGGGTCTGCCAGCAAGGTATTCAGACTGGTCAGGATAGAGTCCAGTTTAGGCAGCATCGCCTCGATGGCAGGCACCATGGTTGCCACCTTACTCATCAAACCCTGTTCCAGAACGCCCTGTATCGTGTCACCCACAGCAATAAACTGCAAGGGATTATCCGACAATACCAGATTTATCTTGATATTACCCAGCAGGTCACTGGCAATCTCTGCATGAGAACCTACAGGTACACGCATCTGCTTGTCGAGTCCCAAGATAGCAATGATACGGTTAGGTTTGTCGTAGTCGTACTCGATTTTTTCTACCACACCCACCTTATAGCCATTGGCATAGACAGGAGACGAGGCAGCAAGTCCACTCACATTCTCAAAGGCAACGCAATAGTTTTTGGTGCTGGAGAACATGCTCAGTCCCTTCAGGAAGCTCATACCATAATAAAGTACGACCAGTGCTATAATGGCAACCAAGGCGATCTGTACTTCTTTCGTAAAGAATTTCATATAGGTTATTTTTTATTCTTGTTTGCTCTAAACTCACGGATGGCAGAACGGGTATCTACTCTCTGACCTCCCTTGAAGGCAATGACAAAGGCCTCTGGGAAGTTCCCTATCAGCACATCACGCACCTTCATCATCTCATCATAGTCTTCCGACTCTCCTACTGTGTATTTATAGAAGCCGCCTTCCTGATAGCATTTCGCTTCTCCCTGTCCATTCAGTTGCGACTTCTTGAACTTCTTACGAGACGTGCTGGCCATGATCTGTACCTTGAATATCAGTACAGAGTCATTTGGTGCGACATCCGCTTGTGGCTTGGTCTTAGCATCAGGCTCTTTCTGTGTCTTGGCAGGAACAGGCGTCTTCTCTGGTTGATCCTCAGGAGGCACGATAGACGGGATGTTGATATCCTGTTGCTCCTCTGCTGGATAAGGCACCGTGATATTGGTGTCATACCTCCGCTTATAATCCAGGAAAGCCTTGTAGATACCAAAACCAAGGCGGTCGATACCATCACTGGAATTCAGGAACTGCTCCTCGTCGGAGGTGGTGATGAATCCCAACTCTATCAGACAACTGGGCATAGACGTCTCACGCAAGACGAGGAATCCAGCCTGTTTCACACCCTTATCTATGCGGTCTGCCGATGCACACACATGTTTCTGTACATAACGCGCCAGTTCCACACTCTGTGCCATGTTCTTGTCCTGCATGAACTCAAACATGATATAACTCTCACTCGAATTAGGGTCAAAGCCCTCATAATGCTGTTTGTAATCCTTCTCGATGAGGATAACGGAGTTCTCACGCTTAGCCACCTCCAGATTAGAACCAGCACGATGCATTCCTAATGTGTAGGTCTCCAATCCCCTGGCAATCCTTCCACGAGGCACCGCATTGGTATGGATAGAGACAAACAAGTCCGCTTTATTCTTGTTAGCGATATCGGCACGGGTATGAAGGGGAATAAACACATCTGTCTTTCGGGTATAGATGACTTTTACGTCAGGACAGTTATTCTGCACGTAGCGTCCAAAGGCAAGTGCCACGTTCAGGTTGATGTTCTTCTCCTTGGAGAAGGCTCCCAAAGCACCTGCATCATGGCCTCCATGTCCTGCGTCTATGACCAGCGTGAATTTCTTGTTTGCAGCGAAAGAACACACTGCAAATCCTAATGTTATCCAGATAAGAACTAATAATCTATTCTTCATATATTCACTTTCGGGGTGCAAAATTAGTCATTTTCCAGCAGAAACCCTTAGATATCACTGAGTTTTATCATTTATTAAATGTAGTTCCACGCCTGCTCCCTCACAGTCTGCCCCCATCGGAGGATTTATTTTCATCAAGGAGATATCAAACGCTTCCACTTGCGGAAAGGTCTCAAAGATGGCTTTCCCAATGCGTGCTGCCACATGCTCTATCAGATTAGAAGGAATCATCATCTCGCGCTTGATAACTTCATAGAGGCTCGCATAGTTCAGGGTCACATCCACGTTATCATGTTCCACGGCAGCCGAGACATCGACAGCCACACGGACAGACACTGTGAAGTCAGAACCCACTTCCTTCTCGATGGGCGTCACCCCATGAAAAGCATGAAAGCGGATGTCCCGCAAATAGATATAGGAACGTTCAATCTTCATCATTTATCCGCATCTTGACGATCCACAGTTCTTACATATCAGACAGCCCTCCTGATAGACGAGACTCTCACTGCCACAGTTCGGACATTTCTGTCCCTTTGCCTCCGTACCATCAAGGATGTATTTCTTTAAGGCACGCTCTACACCTACCTTCCAAGTATTGATACTCTCCGACTGCAACTGCAAGGAACTGACGAGACGGATGACATGGTCGATAGGCATGCGATAGCGCAAGACACCAGATATCAGTTTGGCATAGTTCCAGTATTCTGGATTGAACTTCTCTGAGAGTCCTTCTACTGTCGTCTTGTAACCACGTTTGTTCTCAAACTGGAAGTCATAACGACGCGTTCCGTCTTCATTGACCTGCTTGATAATCTTACCACGGGTAACCGTCTTCGGCAGCACAATACCCTCCTCGTCATCTTGCAGACCAGTGAAAATCTCATAGGGATAACCATCCAACAAACCGACAAATGCCACCCATTTCTCCTTGTTGTTCTGGAAACGCACCACATCGCACTCCAATTCCTTCGGACGTACCTCTGTGACTTCCGGATGCTTGCAGGGATTCTCTTTCTGAACCTCAAGGTTATTGTCCTTCGTGGTGTCCTCGTCTTCTTTCTTCTCTTTCTTCGAGACTGAGATCATCACACCTGCGCGACTGCCGTCACGATAGATGGTACAGCCCTTACATCCACTGCGCCATGCTTCTACATACAGGCGGTTCACCAAGGCCTCATCGACATCGTTGGGAAGATTGACAGTCACACTGATGGAGTGGTCTACCCATTTCTGGATAGCACCCTGCATGCGTACCTTCATCAACCAGTCGACATCATTGGCAGTCGCTTTATAGTATGGTGATTTCGCCACTAACTCGTCAATCTCTTCCTGTGTATAGCGTTTAGCGGAGTCGATACCATTGACCTGCATCCACTTCAGGAACTTCGGATGATAGACGATATACTCTTCGAAGGAGTCACCCACTTCGTCCACAAAGTCCACATGCACATCGGTATCGTTGGGATTCACTTTACGACGACGCTTATAGACAGGCAGGAAGACAGGTTCGATACCACTGGTCGTCTGTGTCATCAACGAGGTCGTACCTGTAGGCGCAATGGTCAGACACGCAATATTACGACGACCATATTTCACCATGTCCTTATACAGTTGCTCATCGGCAGCCTTCAGGCGCAGAATGAATGGGTTCTTCTCCTCACGCTTGGCATCATAGATTTCAAAGGCACCACGCTCCTTTGCCATCTCGACACTGCTGCGATAGGCATTCAGCGCCAGTGTCTTATGTACCTCCACTGAGAAGTCGGTAGCCTCCTGCGTACCATAACGTAAGCCCATAGCGGCAATCATATCGCCCTCGGCAGTGATACCCACACCTGTACGACGTCCCATGCCACTCTTCTTCTGTATCTTCTCCCACAGATGACGCTCGGCACCTTTGACCTCCATCGACTGAGGGTCGCTGTCGACTTTCTGCAGAATCAGCTCGATTTTCTCCAATTCCAAGTCTACGATGTCATCCATCAACCGCTGCGCCATCGCAACATGCTTTTTGAAGAGGTCATAGTTGAAATAGGCATCTTTCGTAAATGGCTTCTCCACGTACGAGTAGAGGTTGATACTCAACAGGCGACAGGAATCATAGGGACACAAAGGTATCTCGCCACAAGGATTCGTAGATACTGTGCGGAAACCTAAGTCAGCATAGCAGTCAGGAATACTCTCACGCAGAATCGTGTCCCAGAACAGCACACCAGGCTCCGCACTCTTCCATGCGTTATGCACGATTTTCTCCCAGAGTTCCTTGGCAGAAATCTCCTTGCGGACATATATCTCAGAATCTTCGGACTTTCCAGTCACTGGATATTCCTGCACGTAGGGTTTGTCATTAACGGCTGCCTCCATAAACGCATCGTCAATCTTCACTGATACGTTGGCGCCTGTCACCTTGCCTTCCGTCATCTTAGCATCTATGAATGACTCTGAATCAGGATGCTTGATACTGACAGAGAGCATGAGGGCACCACGGCGACCATCCTGTGCCACCTCGCGCGTACTATTACTATAGCGCTCCATGAAGGGCACCAGTCCTGTAGAGGTCAAAGCAGAGTTATTGACAGGCGTTCCCTTGGGACGGATATGACTGAGGTCATGACCCACACCTCCACGACGCTTCATCAACTGTACCTGCTCTTCGTCGATGCGCAGCACGCCGCCATACGAGTCAGCATCGCCATCGAGTCCGATGACAAAACAGTTACTTAGTGAGGCTATCTGATGATTGTTACCGATACCCGTCATCGGACTGCCTGCAGGCACAATATACTTGAAATGGTCGAGGAGGTTAAATATCTCCTCGGCAGACATCGGGTTCTTATACTTCTTTTCTATTCTGGCAATCTCGTTGGCAATACGCCAATGCATTTGTTCGGGTGATTTCTCATAGATATTCCCGAAACTGTCTTTCATTGCATACTTGTTTACCCAGACGCGGGCTGCCAGTTCATCACCGCCAAAATAGGCTAAAGAGGCTTCAAAGGCCTCATCGTACGTGTAAGTTTGACTTGATTCCATCATTTAGTTATTGACTAATTTCAGGATGCAAAGATACACATATCTTTTCTATTTCGGAAAACTTTCTGTCATTTTCTTTTGGAAAAGTTTTCCATTTTGGAAAAGATTTAATGGAAGGTTCCTGCGTCGATTGTCTTAAACAGCTCCTTATAGTGCTCGGCACTTCCCAGGTAGTTATTGTAGTCTGACTCGTAGTCCGCAGGCACCTTAGCACCTGTATATTTCTGTTCGTACTTCTCCGTCTCAAGGTTACGCACGCTGACGATAACCTTAATCAACTTGCCGTCCTTGAAATAGAAACGGTACTCGCCACCCTTGAAGTCGTCAATATCCGCATTGCGAACAAAGATGAACTCAAGATTGCCTTTTTCGTCAAAGAGATATTCATCATAGAACTCACGGGCGGCATAGTTATATTTCGCAGTCACAAAATGAATGTTGCGGAAAAGCATCGGCTCGTCAGCCTCCCATTCCTCGTTCTCTTTCTCGTAGAAATACAACCGTATCCACTCCTTATGATAGCCCGTACCCGGCAGGTTCTGCTTGATATTCACCTCATAGTACATCGGACATGGCATCGTCCACTCGCCTTCCTTCTCCCATTCCGCATACTGTTTAACCATCTCCTGTGTCTCCGTATAATGCTTACGGATGGCACTGACGGCATCCTGCGCCGACACTGTCAGCACACAGGCCATCATTCCGATAAAAATAATGATTCTCTTCATATCATTTATCAATAAGTTTCTTAAGCAACAGGTTTGTACTTCGGTACTAGCGTCTTCATGATGCACCAACCTACGAGGTAGGCGACAGAACACAGGCAGAACACTATCATATAGGCGGCAGGCTTGCCCTCAAAACCGAGGAATGAGAATGCCTTGCCTTGACTGGCTGCCCAGTCGAAGAACTCTCCGGAACTGTAGTTGATGGCAAAGGAGGCGAGACCGCCAGCCATCGTACCGATACCCGTAATGGTGCCGATGGTGGACTTGGGGAACATATCACCAATCGTTGAATAGAGATTAGCACTCCATGCCTGATGACCTGCACCAAGCAGTCCGATGAGGATGGCAGGCCACCACGCACTATAGGCACCAAGGGGCTGTGCAAAAAGTCCCAACAATGGGAAGCAGGCGAAGATAAGCATCGCACGCATACGTCCTAAATATGGATTCATGCCACACTTATCGACAAAGTAGGTGGGCAGATAGCCACCACCGATGGAGAGGACTGTGACAATAAGGTACAGTGTAAAAATCAGCATGATACCCATGGCAGAGTCGGAGGTATAGCTGTACTGGTCACTGAAATAGGCTGGTGCCCAGAAGAGGAAGAACCACCATACACCATCTGTCATGAACTTACCCACAATGAACGACCAGGTCTGACGGAAAGTGAAACACTTCCAGAAAGAGATAGGTTTCTCCTCTTTGATATTCGTACGATCCTGCACCTCTGCTATATCGCTGTCCTGCTCAATATAATTCAACTCCGTCTGATTCACGTAATGGCTCTTATGAGGCTTCTCATAGAACCACATCCACAGTCCCATCCAGATAAAGCCCAATATACCGATGATGATAAATGCCATCTCCCAGCCCCATTCACGTGCTAACAAAGGAATGGTGGCAGGGGCAGCAAGGGCACCTACCGAAGCTCCACTGTTGAAGATGGAAGTGGCAAAGGCACGGTCTTTCTTTGGGAAATACTCCGCAGTCACCTTGATGGCTGCAGGGAAGTTGCCTGCCTCACCAAGGGCCAGTACCATACGGCATGCCAGGAACAGATACATCGATACGGTGGCTATCATCACAGCGGCATCACCTGTCAATTGTCCCAGTTGGGCAACGGAATCATATCCTTCCCACTGCATCGCTACCCAGCCACATCCAGCATGGAGACAGGCACCGACAGACCATACGAAGATGGCTATCAGATAACCTTTCTTCGTTCCCATCCAGTCAATGAATTTTCCAGCGAAGAGGTTGGCAATGGCATAGAATACGGAGAAATAGGCGGTAATCTTACCATAGTTTGCATCAGTCCAGTGGAACTCCGGAGCGATAAAGTCTTTCCATGTCAATGACAGAACCTGACGATCCAGATAGTTAATGGTGGTTGCCAGAAAAAGCAAACCACATATCACCCAGCGGAAATAGGACATCTTAGAGGTTTTCAGGGGGTTCATTGTAGTAATCTTATTGTCTAATGGTTTAATCTTGATAATATACTTTCTTCACACGGTTGCTGACACCTGTCAACACTTCATAGGGAATAGAGTCCAGCACGTCGGACAGTACTGTCACTGGGAGATGTTCACCGAAGATCTCCACCATATCACCTTCATGGCAGTCGATGTCCGTCACGTCAATCATTGCCACATCCATACAGATATTACCGACATAAGGTGCTTTCTGGCCATTGACTAAGCAATAGCAGGCACCACGTCCCAGGTGGCGATTGAGTCCATCGGCATAACCGATAGGAATGGCTGCAATAACACTGTCACGCGTCAGCACACCCTTCCGACTATAACCTACAGTTTCCTCTTTTGGTACATGACGCAACTGAAGAATCGTGGTCTTGAGCGTAGAGACGGTATGTAGCATGCGGTTGTCACGAGGATCCACGCCATAGAGTCCCAAGCCTAAGCGACACATATCCAACTGGCGCTCTGGGAAATGCTCAATGGCAGCAGAATTATCCATGTGACGGAGAATCTTATGGGAGAATGCTGCCTGTAACTTCTTGCTGGCTACATCGAACTTCTCAAACTGCATAGCAGAGAAACGGTCGAAGTCATCACTATCGGAACCTACAAAATGGGAGAAGACAGAACGAGGAATGATGGCGTTCTGACGTTTCAGACGGGCAATCACCTCATCCATATCCTTCTCAGGGTCGAAACCTAAACGGTGCATGCCCGTATCCAGTTTGATATGCACAGGCCATCCAGTGATACCTTCCTTCTCCGCTGCATTTATCAATGCATCCATCAAACGGAAGGAATATACCTCTGGTTCCAAGTCATAGTCGAACATTGTCTTGAAAGCCGTCATTTCCGGATTCATGATCATGATGTTCTGTGTGATACCATTACGACGAAGCGTGACACCCTCGTCAGCCACAGCCACAGCAAGATAGTCGACACGATGATCCTGTAAGGTCTTTGCCACTTCTACAGCACCAGCGCCATAGGCATCTGCCTTTACCATACAGACAAGTTTGGTTTCCGGCTTGAGAAATGAGCGATAGTAATTTAAGTTGTCTACCACCGCATTAAGATTGACCTCTAAAATAGTTTCATGCACCTTCTGCTCCAACAACTCTGTCAGATGGTCGAAACCGAAAGCACGGGCACCTTTTAACAGAATCACCTCATCATGCAGATTACGGAAAGCATCACTCTCCACGAACTGCTCGACACTCGTAAAGAACGACTTATCGGCAATGGCAATATCATCAGCATGTGAACGTATGGATGTACCAATACCTATCAGGCGGTCAATACCACGTTTGACGCACAGGTCACTAACCTCCCGATAGAGTGCAGACTTATCCATTCCTGTCTGTTGGATATCACTAAGTATCAACGTATGTCGACGCCCTTGCTCGTCAGGACGACGGTTCATGAAATCAAGGGCGATATCCAACGAGTTGATATCAGAGTTATAAGAGTCATTGATTAACGTACAGCCATGTTGCCCCTCCTTCACTTCCAGACGCATGGCAACAGGCTCCAACTGTGACATCCGTGTATCCAAATCCTTGAGTGTCACACCAAGATAAAGGGCAATGGCGGCACAAGCAAAGGAACATTCGATAGAAGCCTCATCGATAAATGGAAGATGGTATTCCCCTTGCTTCCCCCTATATTCATAGGAGATACTAGTTGTACTAGTATCACTAGTTAAACTAGTAATAAATAGGGGCGCCGACTGATTTTCCCTGCTCCATCCTATCTTCTCACCCTTATAGCCTGACTTGCGAATGCACCGACTGATGGTATCGTTATCGCTGTCGTAGGCAATGACTTTTGCTCCATGGAAGAGTTGCAGTTTCTCCATACACTTCTCATCCATTGAACGGAAATTCTTCTGATGGGCTGCGCCTAAGGAAGTCAGTACGCCAATGGTAGGTTGGATGATATCATGTAACGACTGCATCTCACCAGGTTCACTGATGCCTGCTTCGAAGACACCAATCTCCGTCTGCTCGTTTAATAGCCATACCGACAGCGGTACACCTATTTGGGAGTTATAACTGCGGGGAGAACGAGTCACTGTCATATGCGGTGACAGAATCTGACAGAGCCATTCCTTCACCATCGTCTTACCATTAGAGCCTGTGATACCCACTACGGGAATATCAAACTCATCACGATGCCGCTCAGCTAATCGTTGGAGGGCTTCCAATGGAGAGGGTACTATCAAGAAATTGGCATCAGAGAATTGAGCATTGAAAACTGAAAATTGAGAATTGTTCTCCACCACAAAGTTACGAACGCCTCGGCGATAGAGGTCATCAATATAACGATGTCCATCGTTGCGCTGTGAACGAAGGGCGAAAAACAGGGTTTCTTCAGGAAAACACAAGGAGCGACTATCTGTCAACAGCCACCCTATCCTTGCTTCAGCATGTCCAATACGACGTGCTCCAATAAGTGTTGTAATTTTCTCAATGGTATAAATCATAGGACAAAGTTACGATATTTCTTCTTAATCTCCTCTACTTTTAACATAGTTTTATCCATAAATGCCTTGTATTCTTCCGAATCGGGATGAAAAGGTTGATGATTAAGAGCCTGTTTGAGGGGATGCCATTCGGCAAGGAATTGCTTTGTTGCATCACTGAAATAGGTTTCGGAAAGACGCTCCCAGATATAATCCACTGCCTGTTGTGATGGATGCAGCATGTCAGCAGCATAGAAACGATAGTCACGTAGTTCATCATTGATAATCTCGTAGGCAGGGAAGTAAGAAATTGAGAATTGAGAATTGAAAAGTGATAATTGCCTTTGTAATTCCTTGATGGCAAGCAACAAGGTCGCTTTCGACAACTGACTTCCATGGAAACCGTATTTCTGATAACGGATAGGGCTCACTGTCAGCACTACTTGTACGTCAGAATTACGTTCCTTCAAAAGTTCCACAACTTGCCGTAGATAGTCTACACACTCTTCCACCGTCAGTTCCTCTTCCTGAAAAAGTCGTTGAGGTCGCTTCTCACAATTATCCACAATCTCTCCCGTCTCTTTCAAACGATAGATATGATTGGTACCTAATGTCAGGAACACCACTCGTGGAACATCTGTTATCCGTTGGATAGTATGGAAAACAGAGGCAGGATTGTACATCACCCCAAAGGGATTGACTGTTGCCCGAAACTTATCGTCCTTGAAACGCTGTCCGATATTATCGGCAAAACAAGACCCCACGAAGAGAACTTCCTCGCAAGGTTCTATCTGAAAACTCGGCTTGGGGATATCAACAACTGTCCTAAACTCCATATTCTCAACTTCTGCTGATCTGCAGTCCTTTCTTACTTAAAGTCATATCCACGAAACGGGCATTGGGATTCTGCTCACTCTGTTGGATGACTTGTTTGATACGGGTAGCCGCTTCTGAGTCTTTAGCCACCATATAAAGAAAACCTCCGCCACCCGCTCCTGGTAATTTGTAACCTAAACATAAATCGTCTATCAAATCAGTAATACGACGCACGGTATCGGGATTTGTACCACTATCCAACAACTGATTCTGCTGCCATGTCTTGCGTACCAACTTTCCCATTTCCATGAAGTCATTTCTCTGGATAGCTTCATATAAATCTAAAGAATGGGCTTTCATAGACCTCAAAAGCAACAATTGCTCATGCTGGTTGAGGAACATCCGACGAACGATTTCTGACAGTATCTTTTTCGCGGTACGAGTGACTCCCGTATAATATAATAAATGGCATGACTGATATTGTGTGAACACATAATCAGGCAACCATCTCACCACTGGATTTTGTTCAAAGCCACGAGTGGTCTCCAAAAGTTTTACACCACCCAGTATACCACCAAACTGATCCTGCCAACCGCCACCTGTCGTCAACAACTGTTCTAAAACCAACGCACGACGACCTATCTCATTCTTATCCCAGGCAAGAGAGCAGAAATCACTGATGACGCCCAGTACAGTAGCAGCCAGGATACTACTCGTTCCCAGTCCACTACCAGCAGGTACTGCCGACAATAGTGTCAGTTCAATGCCACCACCAAAAGCCTCCAACTGTGCCTTCAACGACGGATAAGTCTCAGCAGAGAACAGCGGTAAAAAACCTGCAAGAGCAAGTGCGGCCTTCGGAATACTAAACGGAGAACCTACATGCATGAAATCGCCCAACTGTTCATAGGTCTCTATTATCTCCGAGGCTCCTAAGTCAATACTACGTAAGACTATACGATACTCCTTACTGGGCTTGACATAAGCCTGCAAGGGCGGCTGTCCATTAAGTTCGATAGCGATATTCACCACTCGTCCGCCTTCCATCAGACAGAACGGTGGCGTATCGGTCCAACCACCAGCAAGGTCGATGCGTACAGGAGAACGTCCCCATACAATCTGATCTGGATAGACGGAAAGGCGGGGCAACTGTTTCGATGCAAGTACCTCTTCCATCAAACCATCTCTCAATAAAGAGAACGCCTTCTCCTTATCATCACGGAACATCGCATCATGAATCCGAGAGATTAAAGGAGCCGTCTCTGGCAGTACGGGAGGCATTGTAATCTCCATTTCCTTGAACTCACGAGCAGCATCATCCAAGTCTAACTGGTAGAATACACTGTGTTGCCAATTGCGGGCTATCATACTCCAATTCTCCTTGCGGAAAGCCTTCCGTTGTGCAAACAAACGACGCAGATTGGCACGTTCTGCCAATTCGTTGCTGTTGACGGCATCATCAATATGATAACGACGAATCTCGTAATCATTATCTCCCACTGGCACAACATCGATACATTCACCTGGTTCCAGACGAATATCCCAGTCGTTCTCAGGTACTCCCGTCACAATGTTGTCATAAGTCAACTGCCAACGAGGTCCTATAAAACTATTTTCTATCCAGATATTGCGATTCTCGGAAGTAAACTGATAATGCGTAATGGTATTTTGGATAAAGATGGAGGGATGCGGCTTACGGTCATGATGCATGATCTCCCGTTGGTCATTGATGATATTCTGTATCGCCACAGTAGAGGAAATCATCTCCCTCGATGTACCGAAATGAAAGAACTCGCCACCAGGCAACGGTACGATAGCGACAGAGAGTTCATGCAATTCAGGGTCATCAATAGAGGGATGTGTGCCTAACGTGCATCCGAACTCGCCATAAAGGTCGTAAGGCTTGAGAGGAAATTCGGAGTTCTCTGAGTTCTCCGATCTCTTCTTCAGCAACTCCAACGCCTTATCGCTTAACAGCCATATACCGATATCCGTGAGATAAAAGTGATCTTTCGATAATTCCGACAGTCGTTCAGTACTGGGCTTTTGCAGCATCATTTTCAAGACATTCGGTGTACGACGGTCACAGACGAACACACCATGTTCTTTAGCAATAGAGGCATCGAGCCAGGAACCGTAGCATACCACATCTACATCAGGAATCTGACCGATACGTTCTGCAGCACGGATATATACATCACCGCTTACTACCATGGTTCGTAACCGTTTGGGAGACGCCTCCATCATCCGCTCATAGAGCGGTAGTTGTAAGTCTAACAGGGTTTGTGAAAGGCGTTGTCCCCGTTCCCAACGAAAAACAGGAATAGGAGCAAGTATCTTACCACTAACAGCATAGGATGGCAACCGACGGCTCTGTCCACCAGCATGCAGAATAATGCTTCGCTCTTCTCCCAACCAATCGGCAGCCTGTTGGAGTAACCATGTTGTACCTCCTCCAGACCCTAAGCGATGACCTATCGGATCACAATCACAGAAATACTCATTCTTGCTCAGTCCTGTGAGTTCATGAAAGCATCCCACCAGATTGGGTGGCACGGAGAGTAGTTTTTTCATAGTGTCATGCTTTAGGCTTCGATACTTTTCTATGCCGACGATAAGCTTGTACTGCCAAGATGATGAGCAACAATAACAAGATTCCTAAGGCCATATAGGCAATGGTCTCCGTAGTGGTGATACTCTTCGGGAAGAAACTGAGTACAATCTCATGTTTACCAGGCTTCACCTGCAGGGCACGCAACACATAGTCGACACGTCCCAACTCCTGTTCCACGCCATCCACCGTTGCTGTCCATCCTGGATAATATATCTCAGAGAAAACGATGACACCGCCTTTATTCGATTCTACCTCATAGGATAATTGGTTAGGCTCATAACTCTTGATACGTACCACGCTCAAAGTATCCTGTGTGGTACTCTCGCCTAACTGTTCCTTAAACTTCTTATCGGCAATAGCCTCATGACGTAAGTTTATTTTTGCAATACGATCCAACTCCTGATTAGCGTTATCCACATAGGTGACTTTATCCACCAGCCAGGCATTACCATAGGTATAGGGGTTCTCTACAGGAACGGCTTGACCGCCTTGTAAGGGAAGAATAAAATACTTTGTATTGAGCATATTCAACACAGGACAAACAGAATCACCCTTTACCTGTGTCATATCACCCTGTGCCTCAGCAATAGCACTAAATGTCTGCTCCATCTCCTTCGAGATATAGGTATCAATCAGTTCTTGATAGCGGCGTAGTTTGGCGGCATGATAGCCTCCGATGCTCTTCACGTAGAAACTCGTCTCGTTCTCATTGAACGTATTCGAAGCAAGATTCAGTACTCGGTAGTCCAGCGACTTGTCTTGCAGGATATGATCGATGGCAGCAGACTTCTGAATGGGTTCCTCACGAACAGTCTTCGATACAAACATCTCATCATTTAGATAGCGTTTGTTGACCTGCCACATATCAAAGAGACAGAGTACTGTCAGGATGCCCACGAGCCATTCAGCACGTAGTTTCCTGTACTTATACAATAACAGACCTGCCGTACCGATGACGATAATCCAGAACGAACGCCAGCAGTCTGCCGTAAACACGGCAACACGCATCTCGGTAAGGTTCTGCACCAACGGAGCAAGTTGGTCGGCAGGAATCTGACTCATCGCCCGCATCTCACTCGAACTGATATAGTCAGGGAAGAAGAGTTTCGGCATCAGGGCGAAGAGTAATGCCAGTCCACCCGTTAATCCGAAGGCGATACAGACATACTTTATTTTCTTTGTCAGTATCTCCGGTTCATCCACGATTTTCTTCAAAGCAAGCATCGCCAACAACGGGATGGTAAACTCTGCAATGACGAGGATAGAGGCAACGGTACGGAACTTCGCATACATCGGGATATAGTCAAGGAAGAGATTCGTAAACGGCATGAAATTACGTCCCCACGACAACAGGACCGACAGGATTGTAACAACTAACAATGCCCACTTCAATGGTCCCTTGACGATGAACAGTCCCAACACAAAGAGCATCAGTACAAAGGCTCCCACATAAACAGGACCTGCTGTCATGGGCTGTTCTCCCCAGTACTGTCCTATCTGCTCATAGATACCTATATAGTTATTGTCCGCATGTGCCATGGCAGTCTTGTTAAGAACCATCGGCACAGAAGCACCACCCTTCGTGTTCGGTACTAATAATGTCCATGTCTCATCCAGTCCATAACTCCATTGGGTGATATAGTCACGGTCCAATCCACTGGAAGTCTGGTTAGCGGCATTCGCCTTCACCAGTTCACTCTTGCCACGCATCGACTCTTTACTATATTCCCACGTATGATAGAGATTCGACAAATTGATACAGATACCGATGGCACCACCGGCAAGACAGACACCCGTTGCCTTCAACAGATGCTGCCATTCTTTTTTCCTAGCTCCTTCAATGATAAAGGCAATCACCATAGCCAACACAATGAACAGATAATAATAGGTCATCTGCACATGGTTGGCGAGTATTTCCAAGGCACAGAACAGGGCGGTGACAATCAGTCCACATGCGTATTTCCCTCGATAGGCAAGTACGATACCTGCTATCAACGGTGGCAGATAGGCTAAAGCAATAACCTTCCAGATATGTCCTGCAGCAATGATGATGAAGAAATAACTGCTGAACGCCCATACGACCGCACCCAAGGTAGCGAGATACCAGCGGAAGTCGAAGGCACGCAACAAGATATAGAAACCCAACAGGTAGGCAAACACATACCACACATTCTCTGGCAGCCATAGATGATACACCTTTTCCACCTTAGCCAGTGTGTCGGTACTCTTATACGACGGAGCCGTCTGATAGGTCGGCATACCACTAAATACCGCATTGGTCCAACGGGTACGCTCTCCTGTCCGCTGATAATATTCTGAAGCCTCCTGTCCTGCCCCACGTCCTGCAGAAGAGTCATGACGATAAAGGATGCGTCCCTCAATGTCAGCAGGGAAAAAATAGGCAAAAGATATCACGGCAAATAACACTACTGCCAAGATGTCCGGCAGCCATTGTTTCAAACTTTTCATACTTGTCTATTATTATTTTGCGCACAAAGTTAACAAATAATTTTCAATTTTCAATTCTCAATTATCAATTTTATTCGTATCTTTGCACCATAAACAGTAAAACTATATGAAAATAGGAATCATCGTAGCAATGGAAAAGGAGTTGAAGCAGCTCCGTCCGTTATTCCCTGAAGATAAAGTAATCCTTCAGAAGAGTGGCATTGCCACCGTGAATGCCGCCATCCAGACGGTAGAGATGATACGTCAATATAAACCCGACTGCATCATTTCCACAGGATGTGCAGGTGGCAATGGCGAGGATATCAACCTGCAGGATGTGGTGGTGAGTTCAGAACTGACCTATCACGACGTGTATTGCGGTAAGGCCATTGACGACACTACCGTATATGGACAGGTGCAAGGGTTGCCGGTACGTTATCAGGCTGACCCCTATTTATTGGAGAAGGCGCTGCTGACAGGTGCGAAACCAGGACTCGTCGTCACTGGCGACTGGTTTGTGGACACGAAGGAGAAGATGCAGAGCATCATCGACATCTTCCCTGAAGCAAGAGCAGTCGATATGGAATCGTGTGCCATCGCACAGGTATGTTATATCTATAAGGTACCATTCATCTCGTTCCGTCTAATCAGTGACATCCCTCTCCGTGACACCGATGCCTCACAATACCACAACTTTTGGGACACCGTTGCCGAGAAATCTTTCCAAACAACCAAAACCTTCGTCGAATCCCTCTAACGGTTATCGTTCTATGAAGAGAAGAAAATATATCTTGTTCGTCATACTCATAAGCCTCTTACCGACCATTACGACGGCACGCATCTATGATGAAGATCACCCTTTGATTTATGAGGATGCCTGGGATTTGTGGCCATATTCGTTTGTCAATGACATCGGTGAACCTATAGGCTATAATATCGACCTGCTGAAACTCATCTTCAGTGAGTTGGACATCCCCTACAAAATCAAACTAAAACCCACACAGGATGCGCTGAATGACCTTAAGACAGGGCACGCAGACCTGATGTGCGGTATGGACGCACACTTCCATAACGAATATGCACAGTATGGCAGAAGTGTTATCCAGATATTCACCCACAGCATCGTTCACCGTAAAGACGAGCCTGTACTCATCAAGACCGTCGACGACCTCGCCAAACACCGAGTCATCGTTCATGGAGGCAGTTTCAGTCACCATTTCATGGAAGAACGGGGATGGGGAAAGAATGCAATACCCTATAACGATATGCAGGAAGCCGTGCAATATGTTCATAACCATGAAGGTAATCAGATTGCCTGGAACACTTTGTCACTGAAATGGCTGCTTCACAAGTTCAATTACGACGAGTTGGAACTGACACCTGTTAATATTCCTCACGGAGAATATAAGTTCATGTCAAACGATGAACGCCTATTGGAACAGGTAGATAGTGTATTTGCCAAATTGAACTCCGAGGGCAGACTTCAACCCATCCAAAATAAGTGGTTCTATCCGGAACACAAGGAGACGGGCATTCCCTCATGGGTGTGGTATGTGGTTGCTGCACTATTGACAATTATCGTCTTATTCCTTATCTATTATATTTTCTCGCGCCTCTATGAACGCAGAATGACGAAAAACCTGCGACGCAGTAATAACCGTCTGTCTCTCATCCTGAATACGAGTAAAATACATATCTGGCTGTATGACATCACTACCAAAACACTCACCAGCATCAACCAAGAAGGTAAGAAGTCCTCTATCCCGCTGTCACCGGATTTTATCAATTTCTATTTGATTCCCGATGACTTTGAACGGCTATGCATCCTACTCGACGAGTTAGCAGCCAAAAAGAAGGAGCAAGAAACCATGGAATTCCATACTATCAAAAAAGATGATAAGACAGCACACATCTTCTCCGTTGACTTCTCTGTAATGAAACGTGATAAAAACGGTAACCCTACTGTCCTCATCGGTGCCACCACCAATATCACGGAAGCACGCCAACGCCAACAGCAACTGAAGGATACCCTGCTGCGTTACCAACATATCTTCAACTCTGCCATGGTTGATACGGTGTCATACGACGAAAACGGTTTCATTGACGATATGAACGATAAGGCGATTAAAGGTGTCGGCGGTGATATCCAACGTATCATTGACAGCCATATCTCGGTTCAAAATGTGATTGGTGAACCTAACCTCGCCCTCGATGATCTTGATTACACTTACCTCACGCAGATATACAAGTCGCCAGATGATGAGCGTTCCCTCAACCGGTTTCTGAAGAGAGACGAAATGTATTATGAACTGCAATTAGTACCCGTCCGTGACGATGACGGCAGATTGCTGGGTATTTACGGGACTGGGCGTGACATCACTGAATTAGCCAAATCCTACTCCAGTCTTCAGAAGAAAATCATTAAATTACAGGAAGCCACTGATGAATTGCAAGACTATATTCGCAATATCGACTACATCATGAAAAACGGTGGTGTGCGTATCGTTGAATATTCACCCGACACCCACATGCTGACCGTCTACAGTGAGATTGAACATGTTCAGTACCGACTGACACAGACACGCTTGCTTTCGCTGACTGCCGAGGAGTCGAAAAAAAACATTCTGCGCATCATGAACACGATGGACAGCCGCACCCAACAGTCTGTCAAAATTGTTGTCAAGTCCACTATCCACACGAAGGGAGACAAACCGCTTTATCTGACATTCTCATTCGTGCCTGTGACAGATGCCAACGGGCATATTACCAATTATTTCGGTATGTGCCGTGACATCAGCGACATTAAGGCTACTGAGGTACAACTGGCTCTCGAAACCAAGAAAGCACAGGAGGTAGAAGAAGTAAAGAATGCCTTCCTGCATAATATGTGCCACGAAATCCGTACGCCACTTAATTCTGTAGTGGGCTTTGCCGAACTCATTGAGCAAAACCAAAATAGCGAAGACGAGCAATTCTTCATCGAAGAGATTAAGAAAAACTCACGTAGTCTGCTGAACTTGGTCAACAACATTCTTTTCCTCTCGCGTCTTGATGCTGGTATGATAGAATTCAAACCTGAACCCGTTGATTTTGCAGCCTTCTTTAAGGAACGTTGCCAGTCTGCATGGAGGTTCTGTCAGCAACCTGGTGTCGAATATACCATTGATGCCCCTTACGATTATCTCATGCTCGACATCGACCAGACAAATACAGGTGTCATCATCGACCAGATTATCACTAACGCTGCCCAACATACTTCTTCTGGTTATGTTCGTGCACGCTTCGATTATAACAGCGAGGACCTTACAGTCACCGTGCAAGACACGGGCTGTGGCATAGCAGCCGATCTGACAGAGAGAATCTTCGAGCGTTTTGTTACCAATAACAACAATAGCAGCGGATTGGGATTGGCCATCTGTCAGGAGGTTGTCAAACTGATGGGAGGAAGGATACACCTGAAATCCGAGGTCGGCAAAGGTACTATCGTATGGGTTATCATCCCCTGCAATGTCAGCAAGATAGCCAAGATAGAGGATTGAAGTTTGATAGTTAAAATGAAATAATAACGCCACATGATACGAGATATGTTCCAAAACGGGAAAAGGTTTATAGTTTTACTCTTCTACCTTTTTGCCCTGTTCTCTTCCATCTTCGCTACCAATAACTTTGGCTATACCGAAGAGAAACCTCTAATTATTGTCTGTGACTGGGACTTCCGCCCCTTCGAGTTTACTGATGCTGAAGGAAAGCCAGCTGGATACAATATTGACGTACTCAACGAAATTCTCGACCAACTCAATATTCCCCATAAGTTCGTTATGCAGGAATGGCACGTCGCTACAGAGATGTTTAAGAAACATAAGGCTGACCTTATACACGCCCTGTACTTTTTCTATAAAGATACTCCCTATGTGGCGACCCACAAGTATATCAACTATTACAACTTGAAAGTGGCACGTCGCGATAATACCAAACCGCTGAATCAGATTGCCAACCTTCTGCCGTCAGACACACTAATCCTTAAGGAGGATGACTATGCTGCGATGGCTCTTGCCGAAAGAGGGAAAATGCCGTTTGTCATAGAATATCACTCACCCAAGGACGGTCTGACAGGCATCATTCAGGGTAAATACAAATACTATATCTGGGGAGAAATACCCCTCTCTTATAAGATTCAGGAACTTGGAATCAACGGCATAGCCTTCGACAATATAGACATTCCTGCTGGAGAACTGCGAATCATCGGTTACAACAAAGACCTTATTAATATCATTGACGACCAATATACCCGTCTGGAAGAGGCAGGCAAACTACAGAAGGTCTATGACCGTTGGTTCCATCCTGAACGCGAGCATGATGACACATCACCTGTAGCACTCTACATCCTCGTTGGATTGCTTGTGACAGCCTTCGCCATACTACTGCTCATTCGCATTGTCCGCCGGAGGGTGAGGTTGTCGGTACGTGAGAGTTCTGATCTGGGACAGATGATGAACCAGGTACTCAATATGGGTGACTACTTTGTAGTGGAATGGGATTTTAAGAACAATCTGCTACGTAATAAATATGCTGACATGATGCCATTAAAGGAGATGTCACCTGAGGACTTCCTTAAGCGCATGCCTGCCGAGGGCGCTCAGCAGTTGCACAACCTCAACGCGCAACTGATTACTGGTGCCATCAACCACTTCGACATCAACCTCAAATTCAATCATGGCACCATTGAGTCACCTCGTTGGAGGAACTATTACGGTAATGCCATCGCTGAAAGGGAAGACGACAAATTACGATACATTGTCTACACTGCAAAGGACATCACCGACGAGGTCAACGAAAACCGCCGCATTAAGACCATTGCCAGCAAGTACAAGAAGATGTTCGATACCAATCTCATCGCGATGTCGTTTTACGATGCCGATGGCAACCTCCTCGATATCAACAAGAAGATGCTCGAATTCTGTGAAGTGAATGAAAAGAACAAACAATTCTTCTACGATACCTCACTCTTCGATTTCCAGAACCTCAAAGGTATTTATCTGCCTGGTAACCGAGAAGTCTTACACGTCTGTCAGCGCATTCGCGAGCCGCAATTGGGGCTAGACAAATATACTGAATTCCGCGCTCTTCCCATAATAGATGAAAACGATAAACTGGTCTATTACATTATCACCAATCGTGACATTACTGCTGAGCGCAACATCTATATGGAGCTGCGCGATCATGACAGACAACTACATGCCGTTAATGAGGCTGCCAAACGCTATGAGGGACAACTCTGCTACTTGTTGAAGGAAAGTCAGATGTATATCTGGCACTACCTCCCGGAGAAGAATATCGTCAACATGTCACGCACTACTGGACAGACAGAATTCACGGAGACTATTGAGGAATATGTTGAGACCATCAGTCCACAAGCCCGCAAGAAAGGAATGGCAGAGATACGCAATGCCATACAACAGGGTAAGCCATATAGCACTATACTACCCTTCGAACATACACTCTTCGACGATGGACCTACATGGTATTCCATCTCGGGCATCCCCATCTTCAACAAAGACGGGCAACTCACAGAGTACTTCGGACTCGCACGTAATATCACCGACCTTATGGAGGCACAGGAGAAACTACGCATAGAGACGGCACGTGCCGAGGGCTCCGGAAGCCTCAAAGCGACCTTCCTCGCCAACATGACACACGAGATACGTACACCTCTCAACTCCATCGTCGGATTCTCGGACGTCCTGCCCATGATTGAAGATGCCGACGAGAAGCAGGGGCTCATCCGTATCATTCGTAATAACTGTGACATGCTCATCCGACTAGTCAGTGACATCCTCGAGGCATCTGACATCAAGTTTCGACCCATGGACATTGAGCCTACTGACGTTGACTTCGCACAGGTCTTCGATGACATTTGTCAGACACTTGAACAACGTGTACAGACACCTAAAGTACAATTCATCAAAGAGAATCCCTACAAGTCATTCAAAACACATCTTGACAAAGGACGTGTTCAGCAAATCATCACCAATTTCGTGACCAATGCTATCAAGTACACTAAGGAGGGACATATCAAAGTAGGATACCGCTATTGCGAGCACAACAGCCAACAACTCGGACTCTACATCTACTGTGAAGACACCGGTGCCGGTATCCCTAAGGAGAAACAAGCCTCTGTCTTCGAGCGTTTTGTCAAACTAAACGAATTCGTTCAGGGAACCGGTCTGGGACTTGCTATCTGCAAGAGTATTGTAGAGCGTTGTGGAGGCACTATCGGTGTTACCAGCGAAGGTCTGGGTCACGGCTCTACCTTCTGGTGTTGGATACCCTGTGAACAAATTAAAGGTTAGAATATCAAGATTAAAGAGTTCTTATGGAAGTTATAAAAAGTTTTACCATTGATCACACCCGTTTGAAACCTGGCATCTACGTATCGCGAGAGGATAAAGGTTTTACCACTTTCGACCTGCGCATCACGGAACCTAATCAAGAACCCGCCGTGGCTCCTGCTGCCATGCATAGTCTGGAACACTTGATGGCAACCTGGTTCCGCAATAGTGAAGCGAAAAAAGATGTAGTATATGTAGGACCGATGGGATGCCTTACCGGGATGTATATCATCATGCAAGGCAATTACACCGTTGAAGACATGCGTCAGTTGACCATCGAATGTCTGGAATGGATACTCACTCAAACGGAAGTTCCCGCCACACAACCCGAGTCATGTGGCAACTACCTGCTTCACGACCTCCCCATGTGTCATTGGGAATGTCGTCGGTATATGGAACGTCTGAAAAATGATTTTCACTCAGAATACACCAAACTCCAGATTACCCTTGACGACGGCAAAACCTTTGCCGACGCATAAGAACTTTCCTTCTCTTATAGTCTCAGACCATAGAAGGTGCGGACATGCCATTTGGTGTTATAAATGGTAAGATTATCCTTATGACCTATATTGGTGAAGTTGAAGACCATTGACAGTCCGAAGAAGGTCTTTTTCATTTGATGTACGACAGCACCTCGTCCTGTGATGATGACTTCCGGAAAATGATAGTGCATAGATACTTCTTCATCGTCATAAGTCATGGAAGTATGACTGTAGAAAATGAAAGTAGGTAGCGCAGAGATATGCAACAGCCAGCCCTGAGATGGCACAAAGTTGTAACCATATCCAGCACCGATACCGATGTTCGTCATCTTTAACTTTAACTCATGGCCCCATTTGATGGTAGCGCGCTGTCCTTGCAAAGATGCCGCCAACAAGAAACTACCAGCGGAACGTCGTTGGATGTAACTTTGCGTAAAAGCGGCAGGATAGGAAAAGCGGCGACTGTTGAATGCGTAATAGGCATTCATGTTTAACGTCATCACAGACATGATGTCTTCTGGAAGGTCAATACGCCCCATGCCGCCTTGTTCGTACCAGCCAGTGAAGTTTTTCGCGTCCTGATAAACGAAATCGAAACCGAAGCGCCGACCGAAGGAACTAAAATTCAGTTCAGTGTCGTGGTACTTTCCCAACAGTTTGGCAGGATTGATTGACAAATTGACCGAGAAGCCCAGATAACCCACACCAAGACTAAGTGTCGACTTGTAGTGGGCCTTCATCTTTGACTTGAAACGCCCACCAGAGGATATGCCTTCGGACTCAATCTGTGAGCCTGACACGTTCCACCGCGCCCTTATCGTCCATTTGGTTTTTGGTCGTATGACATAATCCGTATCGATGTTGCCTTTATGATAGCGGCGAGTCAGTAAGCTGTCAACACGCTCAAGAAGTTTTTGGGCGCTGGCCTGTTGAAAGGTCAGCGCCGCAAAAAGAGCGATAATGGACAGTCTAAATTTCATCCTATTTTGTTCCTCCGCCTAAAGCGATATAGAGACCGATAACGGCCTGAGCACCATTATACATATTCGATGCCTCATTGAGTTGGGCAGAGAGCAGTGACTCCTGGGCAGTAAGCACCTCCAGATAACTTGCCTTGCCGTTGTCCATCAACTCATGGGTACCTTTATAGGCCTCATGGAGCACTTCCACCTGACGGTGGTAGTAGTCGTGTTTATCCCTGGATGCCTGACAATCAGCCATCGCCTCATTAACATCATTACCGGCATCAATGACGGTCTGTATGTACTTCTTCTTCAGATTCTCCTCCGTAAGCTGGGATATCTTGTAGTTCGCCTTGATCCGACCACGGGCGAAAATGGGCTGTGTGAGGGAAGCAACGGCACTGAGCAACAGCTTGCCGGGATTAACGATGATACCATTGTTATTAGTCCATCCTGCCGCTCCCGAAAGCGAGATGCTGGGGAAGAAAGCAGCACGTGCCGCCTGGGTATTATAGAAGGCCTCCTCCATATAGTAATTTGCCAAGCGGATATCAGGACGCAGGTTCAGCATGTCGGCAGGCACACCAACCTTCAGGAACTTCACGTCGAATACACGCTGTCCGTCAGAAGACGAGTGGTATTGGGCAGACGAATACCATTTGGAACGCTCGATGTGCTGCGGCGTGACGGAGAGTAGCTTACATATCTCATTCTCTGCAGAGCGGATGGCACGTTGGATGTCGACAATCTGTGTCTTCACACTCAACCATGAAGCCTCCTGCTGGTTGACGGCTGTGGAGAACACCTGACCGTTCTCCCATAATGCCTGCTGTGTCTCCAAAGAGGCTTTCCAGAGATTGTCTGTCTCCTTAAGTATCTCCAACTCCCTGTCAAGCAACTGAAGATAGAAATACTGCTGGGCAGTAATGGAGATGAGGTTGGCACGGGTAGCCTCCTCTGCCATCTGTGCCTGCAAGAGCACAGCCTTGGCTGCACGCTTTTTATTAGTAAGACTCCCGAACACGTCAAGATCCATTGACAGCTGCAGCTGCAGGTTGTACGTCTTCAAGGGCTTTTCCGTATCAAAACTGGACAGCGTTCCCTGTGGAGAGAAATAAAGTGCCGGAAGGAACGCCAGCTTAGCGGCTTTCAGGGCAGCCTCACTCTTCTCCACATTGATACGGGCAGTGTTGAGGTCTGTATTGTTAGCAAGCACCTGTTCAATGAGCTGTTGCAGCAACGGGTCGGTAAAGAACTCACGCCACGACATCTGTGCAATTGACTCGTTGGTCGTATTAACACTCACTGCAGTACCGAAGGGGTCTGCAGGGTCCTCCACAGTCTTCTCGTACTTATTATACAAGCCGCAGCCCGTGAGTGTCAGCAGCGTTGTTGACACAATGTAAAAATTTAACAACTTAAAAATTAAAGACTTCTGTTTCATAGTGGAATCTTACTTTTTGCATTTTTACATTTCTTCTTTCTTTACCGTCTTGCCCTGGAACCTCTCATGTAGTTTCTGGAACACGATGAAGAAGGCGGGGACGACGAAGAGCAGGGCAATGGTACCAATACTCATACCACCGATGACACCCAGAGCAAGGGCACGGTTACCATTGGCACCGGCACCGCCCTCTATGACGAGGGGTATCATACCGATAATCATCGTGGCTACCGTCATCAGAATCGGGCGCAGACGCTCCTTACAAGCCTCGAAGGCGGCATCAACGATGCTCATGCCATGGGCACGGCGCTCAGTGGCGAACTCCGTAATCAGGATGGCTGTCTTGGCCAACAGACCAATCAGCATAATGACACCCGTCTGCAGGTAGATGTTATTATCCATACCTGGTATTTCATTGATATAGCCAAGGTAAGCAAACACGAAGGCACCCATCAGACCGAACGGTACGCTGAACAGCACGGCCCACGGAGTGAACCAAGAGTTATATAGAGAAGCCAGGATGAGGTAGATCAGGATGGCACAGATTACATAGATGAGCGCCGTGGCATTAGAACCGGCAGCCTCCTCTACCTCGCGCGACATACCGCTATATTCGAAGGTGGCGGTTTTTGGCATCTCCTTCTCGAACACCTCGGCAATGGCCTTATGAGCGTCGCCTTCGGTGTAGCCGCTACCAGGTTTCACGATGCAAGTGATGCTCTGGAACAGGTTGAAGTGCTCGATATTCGACGGACCGACAATCTGCTTCAGCGAGACAAACTGGGAGATGGGGGTCATCTTGCCACTCTTCACCTGCATGAAGATATTCTGCAGTGACTGCGGGTCGAGACGATACTCGGGTGACGAAGCTGCCATGATGCGATAGACCTTACCAAACTGGTTGAAGTTGCCAATATACGCACCACCACAATAAGAACCCAGCGTGTTGAGTACGGCTTCGGGTGTTACACCAGCACGGTTGCACTGGGCAGCATCGACATCAACCTGATACTTCGGGAAGCGCTCAGAGTATGTTGACATGGCAGTGGCAATCTCCGGGCGTTCAGACAGTTTGGCCAGGAAATGCTCAGTATGCTTGGCAAACTCCGACAGATTACCGTCTGTTGGATCTTCTACCATGAGCATGATATCGTTACTGGTACCATAGCCTGGAATCTGAGGCATCTCGAACGGAATTACCCGCAAGTTCTTGATATCTTGGCAGTCGAAGTAGAAACGGTACATGACGAGCGTTAGCAGATGGTTCATGCCAGGGCGTTCATCCCAGTTCTTCAGACGTACCACCATCGTACCGTAGTTGGAACCGGCACCCGATATCATACCATAGCCACAGACTAAAGCGAAACTCTCCAGTTCTGGAATATTCTTCACCTTAGCCTCAACAGCTTTCGCCATCTCACGAGTCTGCTTCAGTGTGGAGCCTTCCGGAGCTTGTATCTCAACCAAGAACACGCCCTGGTCCTCCTGCGGCACGAGACCTGAAGGCAGGCTCTTCATGAAGAACACCAGTAGCACGGCAGCCAAAGCCAGGAAACTCCATGCCAGCATGGGGCGCTTGATGAACTTCTGGACAGCCTTGCTGTATTTATTATAGATGGCGCTATAGCTGACATCGTAGGCTTTCTTGGTATAATAGGTCAGGCTCTTGCCTTCCTTCTTGCCTTCCGTGACGCGCATCATGATGGCGCAGAGGGCTGGACACAGCGTCAGGGCCGATATGCACGACAGACCTACGGACGAGGCAATGGTGATACCAAACTGAGTGAAGAACGTACCTGAGGTGCCTGGCATGAAGGTCACGGGGATGAACACCGCCATGAATACCAAGGTACACGATACAACGGCTACCGACACTTCGCTCATAGCCTGTCGGGTAGCTTCGCGGGCATCGCTGATACCGCTCTCCATCTTCGCCATGACAGCCTCTACCACCACAATAGCATCATCCACCACCGTACCGATGGCCAGCGTCAGGATGTTGAGCGAGAAACCGCATATTGACACAACGGCAAAGGTGCCCAGCAGCGACACGATAATAGAGATGGACGGGATGATGGTAGCCTTGAGGTTTTGCAGGAAGAAGAACACCACGAGCACCACGAGGATGATGGCGATAACAAGTGTCTCCACCACATTGTGGATGGCGGCGAACAAGAAGTCATCGCTGGTCATCAGGGTTACGAACTCCAGTCCGGCTGGCATCGTTGCCTTCATCTCCTCAAACGTTTTGTTGATGCTGGCGTTCACCTGCGTGGCATTAGCACCTGGAGCCGCGAACACCATGCAGATGGCACCCGGCTTGTCCTGAATGTTGGATGTGAAGTTGTAGCTCATGGCCCCAATCTTCACCTCAGCCACATCGCTCAGGTGCAAGATGCCGCCGCCACTGGTACGCAGCACGATGTTGTTGAACTCTTCGATGGTCTTCAGCGTACCCTTGTACTGCATGGAGTACTGGTAGGAGTTCTCCGACTGTTCACCCAAGGAACCCACACCAGCTACAAAGCTCTGTCCACCGATAGCAGCGAAGACATCGTTAGGCGTCAGACCGTACTGTGCCATCACATCGGGCTTCAGCCAGATGCGCAGGGCATAGGTGTTACCTAAGCTCAGTACGTTACCCACACCGGTGACACGCATCAGTTTCGGCTTGATGTTGATATCAACGTAGTTCGACACGAAGTCCTCATCATACTTGCCGTCGGCACTCCTCACGGCGAAAATGCGCAGGATGTTGTTCTGTCGCTTCTCCACTTTCACACCGACCTTGTTCACGTCAGCAGGCAACAGAGCCTGTGCGCGCGTTACGCGGTTCTGCACATTCACCGTCGCCATGTCGGGGTCGGTACCCTGCTTGAAATAGACGTTGATTTCCACATCACCATTCGACGAGGCTTTTGAGGTCATATAGGTCATGTCATTCACGCCATTGATGGCCTCTTCCAGCGGCTGGATGACCGATTTCATCACCGTGTTCTCGTCAGCACCGGTATAGCTGGTGCTGACATTGACCGTAGGCGGTGCAATGTCGGGATATTGCTCTACTGGCAGCGTGCTCATCGAGATGTAGCCCACCAGCGCTATCACAATCGAGATGGCACATGCCATCACGTACTTATTAATAAATATATTGTTCTTCATAATGCGGAAGCGTATTATTCACCTTTCACTTCTTCTTCAGAAAACAGCACCTTCTGTCCCTCTGTTACATTATTTGCACCTGTAGTCACAATCTGGTCGCCCTCGTTCAGACCGCTAGTCACGATAAAGTCCTTGCCGTTGCCAGTGTCTTCTGTAGTTACTTCGATAGCCGTTGCCGTGCTGTCGGCCTTCACCTTATAGACCTGCGCTTTGTCCTGCAGACGTACCACTGCATACTGTGGAACTACGATAACCGACTTCTCTGCGAACGGCATGACAATGGTTCCCTGAATGCCCGAGTACAGATGACCGTCGGGATTGGGAAACGATACCTTGCTGGTCAGCGACCCCGTCTCTGAATTCACTACACCTGTCAGGCTGATCACGTGGCCCTTGTGCGGATATTCCGTGCCATTCTTCATCACAAACGTGGCGGGGGGCAGGTTGGCGATATACTTCTCTACCTCGTTGGCTTTCATGCCCTCCTTCACCATAGCCTCGACAATAGCCTCCGTTACCGAGAACTCAGCATACATCGTCGTATTGCCACTCAGCATGGTCAGCTGTGTCATAGGCGATACCTGATCACCAGTACGCACAGGAATTTCGCCGATAATACCAGGTACGGATGCCGTGATGGTGCAGAAACCGAGGTTCACCTTCGCACGGTTCACTGCAGCTCTGGCCTGAGCCACTGAAGCCTGAGCCTGCTTGTAGGAGTTCTCAGAGTTGTTCAGCATATAGCTGCTTACGATTTTCTTCTCAAACAGGTTCTTGTTTGATTCGTACTCCAGCTTGGCAGAGTTCTCCTGAGCCAGGGCTGCCTGCAGGTTGGCTTGTGCAGCCTCCAGTTCCAGCTGAGCGTTGCGGGAGTCGATGATAAAGAGCGTCTGCCCCTTCTTTACCTGCTGACCTTCAGGGTAATTCAATGTCTGATTTCTTCACTGTCATCGTTTCAAACGATGATTTTGTCTCCTTGGGCATGTCTATACCGCATGAGGCCAGACTACCGACCACAAAGAAAGCCAACACCCAATTAATAGATTTCTTATTCATTTTATTTATAATAATTTTAATTGTAATTATTCATTTGGTATTTTTCAGAAGCCCCATTCTTCACTGTTCATCGGCATCATGAGTAAGACTCTCGAACATAATTGCATATCGACACCAACAGCATTGCTCACAGGAGTTGCCGAAAGTTCCTTGACCTTGTTGATATGACCGACTGTCTCCTCACCTACGAGATCATTGATGGACATGAAGAGAGGCTGTTCATCAATCTTCAGTGACGGTAAGATACCATGACTATCGGACTGCCATGAAGGCAACAGCCACAGAGGTGTCTGCGCAGGCGCATCTTTATAACTTATCAGTAAGGTACACGATTTGTCTAACTGCTCCACATCGGTGTTCCACACCTCTTGTGTCACCTCACTGTCAGTGCTTTCCTGTAGTACATTCTGCAATGCTTGGAAGAATACGGTACCATCGGCAATGTCAGCAGTAAACATCAAGTCATCGAGAATGGTGGCGTTCAGTGTTGCCTTACAATTATTGAATACATTAGCCAGTGTCAACAACAGATTATCCTTTTTGAGACTTGAAGGGTCTAGCAATAGGGTTGATAGTTGTTCGATGAAACCTTTCTGATCTGGCATCGTTATCTGGGCTGAACTATGTAGCACGCTCATGCCTTTCTGCGTAAAAAAATAATTGATAGTAGCCTGATTCTCTTCGCTGGTACCGAAAGAGAATTCAAGTTTGCTGTCGTCGTCAGGTAACCCATATTGCGAACCATTCAGTGCAGATGTCATTTGACAAGTAATGCGGAAAATGCTATTCTTGAAGTCGGTATACTGCGACTGAGGGGCATTCTCCATCTCTATGTTGACGACACCTTGCAGGATGTTAATCTCCTTGTCATCAAAGAGTCCGCTTAACGTCAGCGTCATGGCCTTGGGGATACGAGTGATACACGCTAAGCCTTTCACTTGACGGAAATTGCCGGGTGATACCGACTCATACCACTCACCGTTGTTCTTCAGTGACATCTTATAGACTGTCTTACCCACACCCTCTATGGTGGCAGGGAAGATGTACTCCAGCCCCTCAGCAGGACTCACTTTATAGTCACCACGTTCGTCAAAGACCACACGGACACCGAATGAACTGATATCAAGAGGTATGTAAGCAGTATAACCCATCTTAGCCAACTCAGAATCAGCAGGGACGCTCTTGATATGCTGCACGGCATTTTGAACAGCCATAAGCGCAATAAGTGTCTTGATATTTGCGGTGAAGTTGCGCCCCTTATCCATAACTCGCAACAGTTGAGTATTAATATCGACTGTCGTGTTCACCATGTCGAAGTTAAGGTTTTCAGCCAACAACTTCGCGTCTTCCTGAATATGCTGTATCAAATCTCCATACTTCTGATAGGGATCCGTTTCAGGATCATCGGGATCATCAGGATCTGGAGGATTCGGGGCAATCTCAGTATCATCGGAAGAGCATGAGGTAAACATCAGTCCACCACAGCATAAGATTGCGACAAGAATCAAATAGAAAAATCTTTTCATAGCCTACCGAATGATTTTTTTACCATTATCAATATAGATACCATGCTGGGGTTTATCTTTCAACAAACGTCCATGAAGATCGTAATAGCGATGTGTACCATCCTTGTCAATGGTATGTATAGTGGGACTGATGTCAGTAGCTCCCCCAATATTAAGGATATCACCCTCGTACAGCAGTTCTGGCCGATCGGTCACTTCGTCGTCGTTGCCGAACATGGTCTGATAACTGCTAACTACCGTTGCAGCACGTTTCGGAGCAGAATCTATTGTGTAAGATTGATCCATATCCTGGTCTGCCAACAGGCAGGCACGGAAAGCGTTGAGCACTGGGGGCTGTCCGTCAGTACCGGCAGATAAGCGTTTCCATGTGCCATCGGAAATCAGACAGTACATGAAGACATCTTCGGCTGCTGACATTTTACTGAATGTTCCCTGCCAAATGCCCAACCTCAACTCTTCCTTGTCAAAGAACCACTTCTCATAGTCGTTCACGACTTTACTGTCTGTGTCTTCTATCGTACCTTTCACCTTGACATCATAGCCGTTCAAGCGGACATTTCCCTGTTCGACAATAGCCAGATAAGCCTGACCTGCCTTAATCGTGTCTGAAACATTGGTAAATATGAACTGTTTGTAGTAGTTATCCACGTACGACAGTTGGTAGAGCTTCACCTTCCCAGCCTCTTCGTAATCGGCAAACGGCAGTTCATAAGGAAGGCAAACGGTATATGCCTTAGGAGTCCAAGTGCCGTCAGCATTCTCTACTGCCGCAAGCACACGGTCGTATATCATGTTAACGTTCAAACCATCATACTTCTCAAGCACGGCATTGTTTTCTTTGTCTGCACCGTCTATCAACCCAGCCTCTTCTATAGGCAGGCGGAAACCCTTAAAGTCATCGAGAGAAACGGAACTACCCTTGAACATCAATTGATAGACACCAGAATATGGAGCCTTGAAATAAACCATTCCCGATTGGGTGAACGTGTCGTACAGCGTCCATTCATCATCAACATCTCTCTTATAATAGACATTCAGAAGACCACTACCACCACCGCCAAACATAGCCATCATGCCACCGCCGCTCATATCTGCGAGGAACTGCAGCACGTCATCCTTGTGGGCTTGCAAACGCGGTGTAATCAACTCAAAGTTCTCGCTATCGGTAGTAGCCATCCATGACTTCTCTTCACCGCCACCACCGAACATAGCCATCATTCCATCGTTACTGGGCTTGCTAACCGTCCAACCTGTAGTCTCCCACCCTACAGGGAATGGCAGAGGTTGCGACTCGTCTTCTATCACGTATACAGGTTCGAAGTCCTCGCTCCAGGCTTCTGTATAGGTAGTATAAGCCTGTATGTTCAACGAATAGGGTTTCAACAACTCGTCTGAAGGAGTAATAGTTATGAGTGAGCTGTTAATACCCTGTTTCTGTGGGTCATAGAGGAATGTCACCACCACCTTGGCAGTATCACCGGCAGCAATGGCAAGGTCTGACTCACTGATACTAAAGTCAGTCTCGTTTTTCAGTACAGCCTTGGCATGAAGTATGCCGTTGCCGGTATTGATAACCATGATTGTCTTCTCTGCATTAGCCTGCTGCATGCCTAAGTTAATATCCCTGACGACTTTGCCGTCAACAGTAACATATAGGTCAGGGGCATTTTCCTTTATTTGGAAGCCTGCTACCGAATTGATAACAATACTATCGGAAGCCACAAAACGGAAGCGATAGTCACCAGGAGCCATATACGACGCCCACATGCTGGTGAACGTGGTATCCACTTCCTCAGAGAAGTCCTTGACCTTCTCCCAGCGATTGCTACCATAGAGTGATTTCTCAAGGCTGAATGTAGAACCGCCTCCTCCCATCATAGAGCCCATACCACTGTCGCCTGTAGTCTTAGCCGAAAAGATCAGCGTCTGACTTTGATTCTCAATGGTCACCACAGGAGTCATCAAATAATAGAAGGGAGCACTGCCGCCCATCATACCTTCCATACCATCGGAGGGCTTGATGATGGATGCTGTATGATCCTTAAACTGCCAGCCTTCTGTAAACCAGCCTTCTGGCTTGACGTCGTCATCGAATGTCTCCTGCCATACATTTGGCTCCGCTACAACAGCATCAACGTTATAACTTATGCCATAGACACTCAATTTCTCTGGAACAAAAGATATCTGTGTACTGTTCTTGCCTGGCGTAGCGTTCTGGTAGACAAAGGTAAGGTCAACATCCAAAGAGTCGCCAGCAGCAACAGCCAGTTCGTTTTTATTGAGTGTATAGGGGGTATCGTCATACACCTTAATAGTCGTATTCAACGTTCCCGTAGCAGTATTGACCACCAGAAACTTCACGGTGCTGTCTTTGGTGCAGACACCTAAATCTACATCCTTGGCAACTACACTGTCACAGAGAACCTGAATATCGGGAGCCTCGAGGTCAATAGAGGAACCTGCCACCGAATCAATCTCGATATTGGCACCACCTCTGAAACGGAAACGGTATTCGCCTGCTGCGGTACCCGATACGGTAAAAGTTTTATAGATAGTATCGAGTTCGGTAGTAAAATCAGCCACCTTTACCCAACGGTGTTCACTGTAGATGGACCGCTCGACGATAAAAGTAGAGTCGCTACCACCACCCATCATGGAACCCATACCACTATCCTTACCTTTCTTAGCTTTTAGAACCAGATTCTCACCATCCTTTACTTGGAGAGGAGGAGTCATCAAGTAATTAAAGTCACTACCACCACCCATCATGGTCGTCATGTCGAAACCGCCACCTCCTTTCTGGGCTACGCCGTCCTTAACCTGCCATCCTTCGGAATACCATCCATAAGGCATCTTACCATCGTTAAATCTCTCATCCATGGAGGTCTCCGTAGTCTCCTGGGCTTTAATTGTACTGGCTCCAACAAAGAAGAACAGTATCATAAAATTGATTAATCGAATATACATAGATAGTCTAATTTATTTTTATTTTAAATGCGTATAAATTATTTCTTGCAAAGGTAATTAATTTTTTGGAAAAACAAAGAAAAGTGAAGTTTTTTTTGAATGTATCGCTAATCATTCGGAGCATTGTTTGCATATCCTGGAAAGATGGTGAGATTGTTTATTTTGTAAAAAAGTTGGATTGTTGGTTGTATATATATAACTAAAATCTGAAATTATGGTTAAACTTTGTTAAGTATGGTCTAAAAGAGTAAGGATGTGCCACGAAGGTCGTCAATTCACTTTTTGAATGTTGTATATTTGCACCCGCAATAGAGATGCTTAATGACACAATGACGGAAATGACACAAAAAATCTAAGAGACCTCGCGTACGTACGCACATACGTACGCATAACTTTTTAGAAATTAAGTGTATTTACTGTATAAGTGTATGAATAGAAAACTCAAGAATGTAGATTACACCTTATTCGCCTTCTTACGCTGATCGTGGTCAAGGATGATCTTACGCATACGCATGGACTGGGGAGTAACCTCGACGAGTTCATCTTCCTTGATATACTCCAAACACTCTTCGAGTGACATGACAGTCTTGGGAATGATGCGTGCCTTATCATCCGTACCAGAGGCACGGACGTTCGTGAGTTGCTTTGCCTTTGCCACATTGACGACGAGGTCGTTGTCATGGACATGCTCACCGACGACCTGCCCCATATACACCTCTTCGCCCGGGTCGATAAAGAACTTACCACGGTCTTGCAGTTTATCAATAGAATAAGCGAAGGCGGTACCTGTCTCCAAGGCAATCATCGAACCATTGATACGACGCTCGATATCACCCTTATACGGCTGGTACTCTTTGAAACGGTGCGCCATGATGGCTTCGCCCTGTGAGGCTGTCAGTACATTGGTACGCAAGCCGATGATACCACGGGAAGGAATATCGAACTCGATATTCGTACGCTCTCCCTGAGACTCCATGGAAGTCATCTCACCCTTACGGCGTGTCACCATATCAATCATCTTTGAGGCAAACTCCTCGGGGACGTTGATGGTGAGTTCCTCGATAGGCTCACACTTCTTACCGTCTATCTCCTTATAGATAACCTGTGGCTGTCCTACCTGCAACTCATAGCCCTCGCGACGCATCGTCTCAATCAGCACGGAGAGGTGTAATACACCACGACCACTGACAATCCATTTATCGGTAGCATCCTCAAAAGGCTCGACACGCAGGGCGAGGTTCTTCTCCAACTCCTTTTCCAAGCGGTCATTGATATGACGGCTGGTGACGAACTTACCCTCCTTACCGAAGAAAGGGGAGTCGTTGATGGTAAAGAGCATCGACATCGTCGGCTCGTCGATAGCGATAGGCGGTAGCGGTTCCGGATTCTCTACGTCACAGATAGTATCGCCAATCTCAAACTTCTCCAATCCGATGACAGCACAGATGTCGCCACAGTCTACCTGGTCGATACGGCTGTGTCCCATACCGTCAAAGGTATGCAGTTCCTTGATCTTCGTTTTCTCCATAGAACCGTCACGATGACAAATAGTCACCTGCTGACCATCCTTCAGAGAACCACGATGCACACGTCCCACAGCGATACGACCCGTATAACTCGAATAGTCGAGAGACGTAATCAGCATCTGGGGCGTGCCCTCCAACTGTTTCGGAGCAGGAATCACCTCCACAATCTTATCCAACAGATAAGTGATGTCGTTGGTAGGCGTGTTATAGTCCTCACCCATCCAACCGTTTTTCGCAGAACCATAAACCACAGGGAAGTCCAACTGGTCTTCTGTTGCATCCAACGAGAACATCAGGTCGAAGACCATCTCATAGACCTCCTCAGGACGACAGTTAGGTTTATCGACCTTGTTAACCACAACGATGGGTTTCAAACCAATCTGCAATGCTTTCTGCAACACGAAACGTGTCTGTGGCATCGGACCCTCGAAAGCGTCTACTAACAACAGACAACCGTCTGCCATGTTCAGCACACGCTCCACTTCACCACCGAAGTCAGAGTGTCCCGGAGTGTCAATGATATTGATTTTGGTGCCTTTCCAGTTGATACTTACATTCTTCGAGAGAATCGTGATGCCTCGTTCGCGCTCCAAGTCATTAGCATCCAGTACTTGGCTACTCAGGTTTTGTCCCTCACGGAACAAATTGCCTGCCAGCATCATCTTGTCCACGAGGGTTGTTTTTCCGTGGTCCACGTGAGCGATAATCGCTATGTTTCTGATATCCTGCATTCCTTTTTCCTTTAATTTGGGTGCAAAATTACAACTTTTTTATGAAAACTTTGGTATTTTCCACGATTATTTGTACCTTTGAAATTGTATTTCGAAGATACTTTCGTTCGAAACTAAAAATAAATGCCGATTTATTTTGTAGTTTGCTCACTTATTCGTACCTTTGCACCCGCATTTGACGATGTGACCCACGGATGATGACTGTGGCAGGGCATCTGAAAGATGTATAGTATTAACAATTAAATCATCAAAATTATGTATTTAGATTCAGCAAAGAAGAAAGAGATCTTTGAGAAGTATGGTCAGAACGCTACCGATACTGGTTCACCTGAGAGCCAGATCGCACTGTTCACCTATCGTATCAGTCACCTGACAGAGCACCTGAAGAAGAACCGCAAGGACTTCAGTACTGCTCGTAGCCTAACAAAGATGGTAGGTCAGCGTCGTAAACTCCTGAAGTATCTCTACAACAAGGACATCAACCGCTACCGTGCTATCATCAAGGAACTCGGTCTGCGTAAATAAACCGTTGATGGAAAAAGACAAAGAAGCCTCGCAAGTTGCGAGGCTTTCTTTTTTTATTGTATCTCTTTCAAGGGTATCATCACGAAGTCACGTTCCTGCATCAACGGATGGGGTATCTTCAAATCGGGCTCATCCACCTGCCAGTCGTCGTAGAGCAAAATATCAATATCAATGGGACGGTCTTTGTAATTGGCTCTTGGCTGTTGGCCATTGGCTGTTGGCTTTTGTCCTTCGGCCTTTGACTTCTTCTTACGTCCTAACTCCCGTTCTATCTTCTGCGTGGCTTTCAACACCTCACGGGGGGTAAGGGTTGTCTCACAAAGGATGACACTATTCATGAAACAGTTTGATGACTCAAATCCCCAAGGCTCTGTCTCTATCAACGAAGACTGGCGGAGAACCTTCCCTACCCGCTCGTCAATCAGTGATATCGCCTTTCGGATATGCTCTTCCCTGTCGCCCAGGTTCGAGCCGAGTCCTAAGTAAACCTGATATTTAGTCATCCAGTATCAGCATGGCATCACCATAGCATCCGAACATAAAACCGTTCTTGACGGCCTTCTCGTAAGCCTTATAGACTAACTCATAGCCACCGAATGCTGCCGTAGCCATCATCATAGTAGACTCCGGATGATAGAAATTGGAAATCATCGAGTCAGCAAGTCCAAAGTCATAAGGAGGGAAGATAAACTTATTCGTCCAACCGTCGAACTCCTTCAACAAACCATCCGTACCAACAGCCGTCTCCGTGGCACGCAAGGTGCTGACACCAACGGCACAGATATGATGTCCGCTATTCTTTGCCTCGTTAACGATCTTACAGGCCTCTTCCCTGACAAACATCTGCTCAGAACTCATCTTATGCTTCGTCAGGTCCTCTACCTCTATCGGGTCGAAACAACCTAATCCGCAATGAACGGTGACAAACGAGAAGTTAACACCGTTAATCTCCAGACGCTTCATCAACTCACGACTGAAATGCAAGCCAGAGGCAGGAGCCGTCACAGCGCCTTCGCTGCTGGCATAAATCGTCTGGAAGTTCTCCATATCCTCAGGAGTAGCGTCCCGCTTGTCAACAATATAACGGGGAAGCGGAGCTTCGCCTAATGCAAACAACTCCTGTTTGAATTCATCATGCGGACAGTCATATAGGAAACGCAGTGTCCTACCGCGACTGGTTGTATTGTCTATCACCTCTGCTACCATCGGACCATCCTCTTCAAAGAAGAGTTTGTTGCCGATACGAATCTTACGGGCAGGTTCCACCAAAACGTCCCACAGGCGTAACTCCTCGTTCAGTTCACGCAAGAGGAACACCTCGATCTTGGCATCAGTCTTCTCCTTCGTACCATAAAGACGGGCTGGGAACACCTTCGTATCGTTGAGGATAATGGCATCACCCTCTCCAAAGTAATTGATGACGTCACGGAACAACAACGGCTGATCGGTATCATTGCCGTCTTCGTCTTTCTGAAACATATCTATCGTCTGACTCTTACGGTGTAACACCATCAGGCGGCACTCGTCACGACGATAAACTTTCTCTACCGTTCCGTCTTCGTTCTCAAACTTCTTGTGAGGCAGTTCCAATGCTACTTGTGCCTCTGGTAACTTGAATTTGAATTGTGATAGTTTCATTCTATTTCGTTATTACGTTATTACGACTGATTGTTATTATGACAACTCTATCTCCTGACTGTCGAGCCATTGGGGGAAGTCGTCCATGGTGAGGCAGTCTTCGATGCGCACCTCTCCCAAACGGGTGCGACAGAGAGCCGTCAGATAGGCGCCAGTGCCTAAAGCACGACCAATATCCCTTGCCAAAGAACGTATGTAGGTGCCCTTTCCACAGACGACGCGGATGGACATCTGTTTCTTGTCAGCATCATACAAGGTCAGTTCTAACTCATCCACGCGCACAGTCTTGGGTTTCAACTCCACCTCATTACCCTTGCGCTTCAACTTATAGGCTCGCTTGCCGTCAATCTTCACTGCAGAATACTGGGGCGGTATCTGTTGTATCTCTCCCACAAACTGCGGCAGCGTCTGTTCTATCATCTCCTGAGTGATATGCTCCACAGGGTAGGTCGCATCCACATCATGCTCCATATCATAACTGGGTGTCGTTGCACCTAACTGGAGTGTCGCCGTATATTCCTTTGTATCGTATTGCAGGCGTTCTATCTCCTTCGTCTTCTTTCCTGTGCAGAGTATCAACACCCCTGTGGCAAGCGGGTCTAACGTACCAGCGTGACCGATCTTCACACGCTTCACTCCTAACTTCTTACAGATACGTGTCCGTACGAAAGCCAAGGCGCCGAACGATGACATCCGATAGGGTTTGTTGATATAGATAATCTCTCCCTGCGTGAAATTCATTTAGTCTACCATTGCTAATGAGTGTCCCGTGAGTAGCAGGATAAGGATGACACCACCCACGATAATACGATAAATTCCAAACGCCTTGAAACCATATCTTGTAAGGAAGGCCACAAACCATTTCATAGCCAATAGTGCAACGATAAAAGCCACCATGCATCCTAAGATCAGCATACTGATATTATGGGAGGTTGCCCATGCGGTATCCTCTTTCAGGAGATCAAGCAAATCCAGCAACGTCGCACCTGCCATGGTAGGAACGGCAAGGAAGAAAGAAAACTCAGCAGCACGCTTACGTGTCAGTCCCTGCGTCATGCCTCCCACGATAGTTGCCATCGAGCGTGACACGCCAGGAATGACGGAGATACACTGATAAAGACCGATTCGGAAGGCGCGTTTTTCATTGATTTCGTTGGCATCAGAGCCCTTATTGAACAGTCGGTCACAGAAAAGCATAAAGATACCACCCACGACCAACATGATGGCGACGACCAACACACTGTCCAACAACCAGTCGAGCAAACCGGATTTCTTTGCCAACAGACCGATGATTACAGCTGGCAGCACACCTACGAAAAGCAGCCAATAGAAATAATATTTATGTTTCAGTTTCTGGAAAGTGGAACTGCCCTCTGGGGCTGGTGTCTTGTCAAAACAAAAGAAACGCTTCCAATAAAGACATACCACCGACAGGATAGCACCAAACTGAATGATAAACGTGAAAGCGTGTATAAAAGGATCGCCCTGTGGAATACTCAGCAGATTCTGAGTGATAATCATGTGACCTGTCGACGAGACGGGCAGGAACTCTGTAAGTCCCTCCACAATAGCAATAATAATAGTCTCAATCCAATCCATAAAGTATTACTCCTTCTCTCCTTTCTCCTTCGGTTTCCGCATGACAGCATAAATCATAGACACAAAACCTATCAGACAGATGACAGGAGCCACCTTGATACGACGGGCACTGAAAATATCGGGGTTGTAAGCACTCTCCGTGGAACCTGCGCCACTCATTAGGATGAAGCCTAAGACAACCACAGCCATCCCTACGACAAGCAGGATATAATTGATACGGTCAAACGCTAAATTTCTCTTATCCATCATTTAACTATAAACTATCAACTTTAAACTATCAACTAAATCTTATACAATTCTCCTGCCGTCATCTTCAAGAACTTATTGACAGCAAGCCATGCACACAAGGCAGTAATCAAAATACCGAAAAGGAATACTGAACCTCCAGTAATGGCAAGTTCTTCCCAATGTACCAGATTCAAGATACCCGGCTGTGTCAGATACAGTCCATAGAAGCAGACGCCCAGTACGATATTCGCCAAAAGAGCGGCAACCAGTCCTACGGTTACAGCATTTCTGATAAACGGACGACGGATAAAGCTCCACGAGGCACCCACCAGTTTCATCGTATGAATGATAAAACGACGGGCATAGACACTCAATCGTACCGTATTACTAATCAGCGCAAAGGACACGAAGGTCAACAAGACAGCCAATACCAATAAGATAATACTGATACGACTCAGGTTATAGTTCACCTGATCTACCAGGTCCTCCATATAAGCGATATCACTGACACGCGCATCTTTCTTGATTTCCTTGACAATCCATTTCAACGAATCACGATTGGCATAGTCAGAATTCAACTGTATCTCCAGTGAGGCAGAGAAAGGATTAAAACCCAAAAACTCGGACGGATCGGTACCCAGTTCCTTGATTTGCTCTTTCTGAGCCTGTTCTTTACTGATATAGTCAATGTTACGGGAATATGGACGATGGTAGAGGTCACGGCAGAAGCGGTGTCCTTGATTAACAGTGACATAATCCTTTAACATGACGGTAACGGTCAGGTTCTCCTTCATATGGTTCGACAGGTTACGAGCCAATAACACAGAGAACACCACCATACCCAGTAAGATGAGTACCATCGTGGTACTGATACAAAGTGTAACAACCTGCATACCACGACGGTTGCGGGTTCTTTTTCGTTTGTTTCCCATTTCGTTTTTAGACGTAATACACCTAATTTCGTGCAAAGGTACGAAATAAAGTGAAAATTGAAAAGTGAAAAGTGAAAATTTTTTGTTTTTTTACCTAAAAAGCGTAACTTTGCAGGCGTTATGAGTACTGTCATTTATCCGTCACCGATATTCGGTCCCGTCCACAGTCGTCGACTGGGTATTTCCTTAGGCATCAACCTGCTGCCTGCCGACGGCAAAGTATGTTCTTTCAACTGTGTCTATTGTGAATGTGGTTTCAATGAAGACCATCGCCCTACCCTTCCCTTTCCTACCCGTGAGGAAGTTGCCAGCAAGTTAGAGCAGAAACTACAGGCGATGGTAACGGAAGGACAACTGCCTGACGTTCTGACCTTTGCAGGTAATGGTGAGCCGACGTGTCATCCACATTTTGCAGAGATTATCAACGACACCATCCGATTGCGTGACCAATACTGTCCACAGGCAAAAGTCAGCGTACTCTCCAATTCAACGATGATTCATCGTCAACAAGTACATGACGCCCTCATGCGTGTAGACAACAACATCTTGAAACTCGACACCATCGACCCGCTATATATTAATAAGGTAGACCGCCCTAACGGTACCTATGATGTCAACCTGATGACGGAGCGCATGAAGGCATTCAACGGACACATCATCATCCAGACGATGTTTATGCAAGGGGAGTATAATGGTGAGTCCGTCGATAACACTGGTGAGGAATATGTGGCACCGTGGTTAGAGGCTGTCAAGGAGATTAAGCCTCAACTGGTGATGATCTACACCATCGACCGTGAAACACCTGCCCACCACTTACAAAAAGCAAGTCGCGAACAACTGGATGTCATTCGCGACCGTGTCATTGCTGCAGGTATTCCTTGTACAGCGAGTTACTAATATAGGTTTTTCTTCATACTCCAACTACCTATCTTCTTGCCGTCGTGCTCTATCTCGCACTCATCAAAGACCTTATAGCCGTAATATGTGTAAAGCGCACGGTTCTTCTTTGAGTTCGTAAAGAACACATACTGCTTACCCCCATGTTCGCGAATGTAATTCTCGATAAAGACATGGAATCTGGTTCCGACACCTATACCCTGTATCGAAGGATCTACTGCCAATGAACTGCCATACCATATATCCGGACCTGTCTTCTGATAATCGTGACAAGGCTTCTGAGCCTTGACATCCATTGCTATCCAGTCATTCAGACGACGCATGTTCACCTTGCGATAAACCATCAGCCATCCATGCAGGATATACTGAAAAGGTGACGGTTTCTTGTACTGCGGGTCATTAATCATGGCCGTCGCCACCAACTTCCCTTCACTTCTTGCACACAGGAAATGTGACCGCTTGAAATTGGTCAGTCCCATCCGATAGATTACAGATCTCAGCATTCTCCGCCGCTCTTCTATGTCGGGAAAGAAGGTCTTTACGTACTCATAGTCCTCGAAAGCCCGGGCAGCCAGTTCGACAGCCTCTTTTATCTCATTATGTTTCAGTGTTCCGAATTCTAATTCCATTTGATATAATGGTTCTATTGTTTATGGTAATGGTGTTAACGGATAAACGATGTTCACGATGAAAATATTGGCAGCAAGGATGATAAAGTTCATCAACAGACCGATGCGCATGAAGTCACTGAAACGATAACCGCCAGGACCGTAAACCAACATGTGGGTGGGTGAACCGATAGGTGTCGCGAAACTGCTGCTGACGCTTATCATCAAGGCAACAAGGAAAGGGAACGGTTCGTAACCCAATTCCTCTGCCGCCTCGTACATGATGGGGAAGAACATAGCACCTGCCGCCGTATTGGAGATGAACTCAGTAATGAACGTGCCGACAAAGCAGACGGCGACCATGACGACAATCGGATTGGTACCACAGACATCGAGGATACCCAATGCCAACCGTTCAGCGATACCTGTCTTCTGGATGGCAAGACCGAGGACGGCACTACCTGCAAAGACCATAAGAATCTCCCAGTTGACAGCTTTCATAGCCTGGTCCGCATTACAGCAGCGGAAGAGGAGCATGGCAGCGGCAGCGAGGAAGGCACACTGAAGCAGCGGTATGATGCCCAGTGCCGAGAGGGCTACCATAGCAATCATGATGGTGGTAGAGATCAGGGTACCGGCACCTATGTTCGGTATGTTCTCAGAGTCAAAGAACTTGATGTTGGGGTCACTCTCTGCACCAGTCATGTTCATTCGTGCCGGAAACTCCAACAGTAAAGTGTCACCAGCCGCCAGTACCACATCACGGGGGGCACCTTTGAGACGCTCACCGCGGCGAGCAACGGCTACAAGACTGATATTGTTCTTAGGAGGGAAATTACCTAACTTCTTACCGATGAGCTTACTGCCGAAAGTGACGTAAGCAGTACGGAGCACACGGTTCTTGTTGTCGTCGCTCATCGTAAAGACTTGCTGACTGGCACTTACTAATCCATGACTATTCTTCAACTCCAATATCTCGTCAATCTGTCCGGAATAGACTAAATGGTCTCCACCCAAGATATATTCGTCTTCCCTGACGGGTGACGGCACATTGTCGAAATGATATATCTCTATCAGGCTACCGCCCTTGACATGGAACAGTCCTGCCTCGCCGAGTGTCTTACCGATGTGAGGGTTGTCTGACGGCACCTGTAGCTCCACGGTGTATTCGTCCGTTGACTCAAAAGCACTCTCTGGAGTCTTGCGGCTTGGCAGCAACCGGCGCATGGCAATGACAGACAGTACGCCGACAGCAAGACAGAAAAGACCTGGGATGGTGGTTGTCAAGATATTCATCGCATCACCAGTCTTTTCCTGGTAGAGTCCACTGATAATCAGGTTCGGCGGCGTACCGATAAGGGTACAGACACCACCCATACCAGATGCATAACTCAGGGGGATGAGTAGTTTGGAGGGAGAGACACCGAGTTTCTTCGACCATATCTTGACGATGTTCACAAAGAGGGTTACGACTGTGGTATTGCTAAGGAACGAACTAAGTGCGGCTACAGGCAGCATTAAGCGCATCACCGCCTTGGAATAACTGTTGGGTTGTCCGAGCAGGTGCTTCACGATCCACTGTAACACACCCGTATGTGTCAGACCGGCAACAACAACGAACAAGACACCAACGGTAATCACTGACGTTCCACTGAAACCAGAGAAGGCTTCTTTTGCGTCAAGTACGCCCGTGACGAATAGGATACCGATGGAGGCGAGAAACACCAGATCGGAGCGTATCTTCGTGCACAGCATCACGGTGAACATACCCAACACCGTTACTATCGTTATCCATGCATGAAGATCAAATCCTAAAAAAAGCACTGTTTCCATTTGATTATCTCGATTATCATGGTCTTTTATGAAGCCTGAGCTATTTGCCCAGGCTTCGTTTAGCTTATATAAAATCTAATCTTAGATTTTCGTAATGATACCAACCTTGGTAGAGCGGATGAACTCAATGACATGTCGGATATGTGGACCGTCAGGCACCTGCTCCTCTATCTGGTTCACGGCATCAAAGACGGATGTCTTACCATGGAATAACAGACGATAGGCATTGGCGATATGGTTAAGGGTCTTCTCATCTACGCCATGCTGACGACCGACAGCCATATTTACACCACCATACTCTCCTTTCCTCGTGGTAATAATATAAGGTGGAATATCCTTTGAGAAGGTGGTTCCTGCCTGTATCATAGAACCGACGCCCACACGGGTCTTGGCATTCTCGATAACACTCGACGAGAAGATGACACCATCCTCTACCTCACAGTCACCGGCTATCTTTGTACCATAGCCGAACACGCAGCGGTTGCCTACCTTCGTGTCGTGTGAGATATGGGCACCCTCCATCAGGAAGTTATCATTACCGATAACAGTCTGTCCACCCGTATGCGTGGCACGGTTGATAACAACATTCTCACGGATAATATTATTATCCCCAATGATACACTCTGACTTCTCGCCATGGAACTCGAAATCCTGTGGTAATGCACCGATGACAGCACCCTGATGCACCTTATTACTCTTACCCATGCGCGTACCATTTAATATAGATACAAAGGGGAAGATAATACAGCCGTCACCTATTTCCACGTCACCCTCTATATAGACAAAGGGGAATATCTTACAGTTGTCGCCGATTTTCGCTTTAGGATCAATCTCGGCCTTTGGACTTATTTCACTTGCCATAACTCTAAACTATAAACTATGAACTATGAACTTTATTTCCCTCCGCCTCCAAGTGCGGTATACAGTGAGACCACTGACTGCATCTTACTGAAGTCATCGCTTGCCTTGTTCAGTTGTGCACTGAGCAGTTGTGTCTCTGCGGTAAGCACTTCCAGATAACTGGAACCGCTACTCTTATAAAGTGCTTTGGTATCCTCCACATTCTTCTTCAGAATCTCAATGCGCTGAGCCTCCAGTTTCGAATTAGCATCAAAACTATTGTAGTTAACAAGGGCATTCGATACCTCATTACCTGCTGAGAGGATAGCGTTCTGCCAAGTATTAAAGGCTTGTTCGTATTTAAACTTACTCACCTTCAAATTGGCAGTCAAGGCACCACGCTGGAAAATAGGCTGTGTCAGACTTCCGAAGAGAGAGAGCAGCCATTTTCCCGGATTAACGTTACCATTACTATTCGTAAAGGCAGCCGAAGCACCAATGGTGATATTCGGATAGAACTGCGCACGAGCTGTCTGTACATCATGGAAGCAGGCTGCCAGGTTCATCTCGGCATTATGCACATCAGGACGATTCATCAACAAAGCGACACCACAACCTGTCGAGAACTCACTGGGTAAATACTGCTCAGCAAGCGTAGAACGCGGAATCTGCTGTCCTGCCTGACCGATGAGCAACGAGAGTGCATTCTCTGTAGCACGAATCTGGCGCTTGAATTCATTTGCCTGTGTCAGCATCGACAGATAGGAAGCCTCTGCACTTTGTACACCGGTAGAGCGTACGCGTCCTAAATTATACTGCAGTTTCATCATCTCCCACGTCTCTTTAGCCATTGCAGACATCTCGGTAGAGATACGGAGTTGCTCGTCCAGCATCAACAATGTATAGTAAGCGTTGGCAACACCACCGACAACCTGAGCACGGACAGCCATCTGATAGTCTTTATAGCCCAGCAGTTTCATCTGCGTTGAACGCTTCTGTGACAGGATATTACCAAAGAGGTCTAACGTCCAACTGGCTGACACAGGAAGCGTGTAAGCCCTTGTTGTAGCGGATGGGTCCGTATAGAGGGTTGATATTGATGCCATATTAGCCTGTTGTCCAAACTGGATAGCTGGCAGGAATGCCAGTTTTGCAGCCTTCAGCATCGTCTCATACATCTCTACTGTGAGTGCAGCATTCAACAGGTTGGTATTTTTCTCCAATCCCTGCTCTATCAGTACACGCAGTTGTGGATCGGTAAACACACTGCGCCAAGGCAGGTTACCAAACGAAGCAGTATCCTGTACAACGAGTGTATCCACGTCTGATATGACATCACGGATCAATCCCGTAGTATTCACATCGGGACGCTCATACTTGTTATATACGCCACAACTGACAAGCAGCGTTGCTGCAATGCAAAAATTAAAGAATTTAAAAAATAAAGATTTATATCGCTTCATAATGATTACATTTTTAATTTTCTAATTTTTACATTCTTAACTCTCTGGTACATAATCTACAGGACGATGTGCATACTGAGCAATCTCAGCAGCCACGTCCGTATTCTCCTCTTCACCCTCGAAGGTCATCGGCTTGAACTTTTCTTGCAAGGACTGGAAGATAACAAACAGTCCAGGCACAACGAGAATCTGTAACAACGTACCTATCAACATACCGCCTACAGCGGCAGCACCCAGTGTCTGGTTACCATTTTTACCTACACCCGAAGCGAACATCATCGGCAACAGACCGACAACCATCGCCAGTGAGGTCATCAGGATAGGACGCAGACGAGCCGCAGCACCTAAGATGGCAGACCATGTGATACCCATACCCGTCTGACGGCGCTCCAAGGCGAACTGCACGATCAGGATAGCGTTCTTGGCAAGCAGTCCGATCAGCATGATCAGTGATATCTGCATATAGATATCGTTGGCATGACCGAACAACATCGTGAACAGAAAACAGCCTGCCAGTCCGAAAGGTACGGAGAGTACCACCGCGAGCGGCAGGATATACGACTCATACTGTGCGGACAGGATCAGATAGATGAAGATGAAGCACAGAATGAAGATGATAGCTGTCGAGTTCGAAGCCTTCGCCTCCTCACGTGTCAGTCCTGAGTAGTCATAGGTGAAGCCTGCCGGTAACATATCGGCAGCCACCTCCTGGGCAGCCTTGATAGCCTCACCCGTAGAGTAGCCGTCAGCCACCGTCGCCGTCACGTTGATAGACGTGAACAGGTTGAAGCGGTTGATATTCGACGGACCATAGACACGCTCCATGCGACAGAACTCCTGTACTGGTGACATGCCGCCCGGGGTACGTACATAGATACTGTTCAGGGACTCCGGTGTCATACGTGTCTCCGGCGATCCTTGTATCATCACACGGTAGAGCTTACCGTATGCGTTGAAGTTTGACGCATAGAGTCCGCCATAGTAGCCTTGCAGCGTGGTGAGGACCGTCTGCGGAGAGATACCTGCCTGTTTACACTTCGCCACATCGACATTCAGCATATACTGCGGATAGTTCGGGTTATATGATGTCTGTGCCGTCTGGAACTCCGGACGTTTGTTCAGCTCTGCCAGATAGTCTTTGACGACAGTGAAGAACCTGTCAAGGGAACCGCCCGTACGGTCCTGCATGACGATGGACACACCTGAGTTGGCAGAGAATCCTGGAATCATCGGCGGTGCGAAGGCAAGAATCTGCGCATCCTTGATATGTGCTGTCTTGATGAATATCTGGGCGATGACACCCGTGGACTCATACGGGTTGAGGAAGAAACGGTAGATACCGTCACCCTCCCAGAGTCCGCTGATCTTCCACCACAAGCCCTTCTGACGCTCAGAGAACGGTTTCAGCTTGATGATAAACGTTGCCTGGTCACTACCCGAACCTGCGATGAAGTTATATCCCTGGATCTGCTCACGGCTCTGGATGGCTGGGTCGGCAGCAAGGATGCTGTCCACCTGGCCGATGACCTGCTGTGTGCGTGCTACGGAGGTGGCTGGAGGCATGGAAACCGTACAGAAGATCGTTCCCGTATCCTCGTCGGGCACCAGACCCGTCTTCGTGGTGAGCATGGTGGTAGCCAGTACCACAATACCCAGGACTACCGTGATAAGGACAAGGACAGGCTTATGTACCAGTTTCTCCACACGTCCCTTGTATTTTCCAAGGACCTTGTCATAGGCTGTATTGAATGATGCATGGAAGCGGTCTATCATCGACATCTTCTTCTCATGCCCCTCTTCATCATGCGGTTTCAGGAAGATAGCACACAGGGCCGGCGACAGGGTAAGGGCATTCAGCGCGGAGATAAAGATACTCACCGCCATCGTCACACCGAACTCACGGTAGAACGTACCCGTAGTACCACCGAGGAACGATACGGGGATAAACACCGATGCCATCACCAGCGTGATGGAGATGATAGCTCCCGAGATCTCGTTCATGGCATCTATCGAAGCCGTCAGCGGTGACTTATAGCCCTGGTCGAGCTTGGCATGCACAGCCTCCACCACCACGATGGCATCGTCCACCACAATGGCAATAGCCAGCAACAGGGCTGACAGCGTCAACAAGTTGATGGAGAATCCGAAGACCGACAGGAAGAAGAACGTACCGACCAAAGACACCGGAACGGCTATCAGCGGTATCAGGGTGGAACGCCAGTCCTGCAGGAACACGTAGATGACGATGAACACCAGGATCAGGGTGAACACTAGCGTGAAGATCACCTCCTCGATAGAGGCATACAGGAACTCCGTCACGTCATAGTTGATCTTGTAGATCATGCCCGGAGGGAACAACTTGGCTTGTTCCTCCAGCTCTGCCTTCACCTGCTTGGCAATTTCATTGGCGTTAGAACCGGCAATCTGCTGTACCATACCCAGCACAGACGGCAGGTTGTTGTTCTTCATCGATACCGAGTACTGCTGACCGCCCAACTCTATCCTCGCCACATCCTTCAACTTCAGGGTCTGTCCGTTGGCATCATTGGAGATGATGATATTACCGAACTCCTCCGCAGTCTTCAGGCGACCCGTATAGCGCATGGCATATTCATAGGCGACATCCGACTGCTCACCGAAGGTACCTGGTGCAGCCTCGATATTCTGCTCTGCCAGTACGGCGGAGATGTCTGAAGGCATCAGGTTATGCTCCTTCATCACATCAGGCTTCAGCCAGATACGCATCGAGTAGGTCTTCAGACCAGGCGACTGTACGTCACCCACGCCCTGGATACGCTTGATGGCAGGGATGATGTTGATATTTGAATAGTTCGTCAGGAACTCGTCATCATAACGTCCGTCGGAGGTCAGTGTGAACATCAGCACCTGGGAGGTCTGACGCTTCGTGACCGTCACACCGATACGGGTCACCTCGGCAGGCAACAGTGCCTGTGCCTGCTGCACACGGTTCTGCACGTTCACGGCACACATATCGGCATTCATACCCTGACGGAACAGCACACTGATCTGTGCGGAACCGGTACTTGCTGTAGAGGAGATATAGTCCATGCCCTCCACACCGTTGATACTCTCTTCCAACGGGGTGATGACGGAGTTCTTCACCGTCTCGGCATCAGCACCCGGATAACTGGTCCATACAGCAACGGTAGGAGGTGCGATATTCGGATACTGCTCGATAGGCAGTGAGATCAATCCTATGATACCCAGCAAGACGATGAGAATAGATATCACCGTCGACAATACCGGGCGTTTGATAAATGTTGTAAAAGTCATATTTTCTTACTTCTTACATCTTACTTCTTACTTCTTCATCGCTCCCACGATATCGCTGGCAGACATTTCCTTAGCCTGCTCCTCAATCTTCTGCTTGTAACGCTCTGGTGTGATGGGCACAATCTCCATACCGTCATTTAACTTGGTGATACCATTCGTCACATACTTGTCACCAGCCTTCAGACCATCTGTCACAATGAAACTATTTCCGTCGTCCTGCGGATCCACCTTGATCTCCGTATATTTCACCTTGTTATCCTTGCCTAAGGTATAGACGAACTTCTTGTTCTGTACCTCAGAGACACACGCCTGAGGAATGATGATGGCGGAAGTAGCTTGACGGGGGATGATAATCGTACCGGCACCGCCGCTCTTCAGTAACTTCTCCGGATTGGTGAAGGTGGCAATCAACTGTACGGTACCCGTAGCCTGGTCGATCACACCACTCATCTTGATGACTTTACCCTCATGGGCATAGATGGAACCGTCGGCGAGCTGGAGCTTCACAGGGGGGAGAGATCCCAGGCCTGCAGCAGACAGTGCCATCGCATCCTTCTCCGTCACAGAGAAATACACCTCCATCGATGAGATATTAGACACGGTCGTCAGCGTGTTAGAGGCACTGACCAGCGCACCTTTCTTGAAAGGCAGTGTACCTACAACACCCGATGCAGGGCTTTTCACATAACAGAAACTCAACTGCTCACGAGCAGAGGCAAGGACAGCCTGTGCCTGGGCGAGTTGTGCCTTCGCACTCTCGTATGTATTCTGTGAAGTCTGTAACTCGTAGTCACCAATCACCTTGTTGGCATGCAACTGCTTGGAGTTCTCATAAGTCAGTTGGGCTGTATTCACCTGCTGCTGTGCGGTATTCACAGAAGCCTGGGCTTGACGCACCTGAGCCTGATAGGTGGCATTATCGAGAACAAACAATATCTGTCCTACACTTACCGTCTGACCTTCCTTCACATTAATCTGGGTAATAAATCCCTGTACTTTCGGACGAATCTCCACATCCTGAACACCCTTAATCGTGGCAGGATAGGTCGACTGCATGTCTGCGCTTGAAGTACCTGCCGTTGTTACAGGAAACTCATTATCGCCAAAAGTGGGACGTCCACCACCTCCGCCGCATGAAACCAACGTTGCAGCAACAGCTGCGAACATCATTAACTTTTTCATTTTCATACCTATTGTTTTATTACGTTTATTCTAAAAACATATTCAATTTTGCAAAGGTACGAAAAAAAGGCATACCTATAAAATAGGTACGCCCATATTTAACAATCTTTAGGTACTATAACCTATATAATGTGTAATCTATTACGATAATCCTTCAATTTCGCCATTCTCAATGGTGATGCGCTCTGCCTGCGGACTCTTAGGCAATCCTGGCATGCGGAGCATGTCGCCGGCGATGGCTACAATCATCTCACTGCCGCAGTTCAGGATGACGTCGCGAATGCGGATGGTAAAACCTTCGGGTGAGCCATAACGGGTGGAGTCGGCAGTGAACGAGAACTGTGTCTTGGCAATACAGACAGGATAACGTGCGATGTCTTTGTCGTCACCGAATATCTCCCTGATAGCATCCAAGCGTTTCTTACCTGTCTTGGTAAACTCAACGGCAGCAGCACCATAGATGCGTTTGCACACCTTCTCTATCTTTCCTTCTATCGTATCGTTCTCAGGATAAGCGAAATGGATGGGCAACGGTTGTATCTGGTCGATGGTATCAGCCACCTTCTGAGCCAGTTCCATAGCACCCTCGCCACCCTTCAGGAAGGCTTCGTTGACGGCAAAGCCCACACCTAAGTCCTCACAATTCTTACGAACGATGTCGATTTCTTCAGGCGTATCCGTGTCATAGCGATTGAGGGTGACGACGACAGGTTGTCCGAAGCCCTGCATGTTATTGATATGGCGGTTGAGGTTCTTCAGTCCTTCCTTCAGTCCTTTGGCATTAGGTTCCGTGATGAGTGAGAGGTCTACGCCTCCGTGCATCTTCAGACCTTGTGTGGTAGCCACGATAACCACCAGTCGGGGCTGCAGTCCTGCCTTGCGACACTTGATGTCAAAGAATTTCTCAGCACCTAAGTCGGCACCGAAACCAGCCTCCGTCACCACATAGTCGCTATAGGTCATCGCCATCTTCGTAGCCAAGACACTGGAACAACCATGTGCGATATTGGCAAAGGGACCACCATGAATAAAGGCAGGCGTATGCTCTGTTGTCTGAACAAGATTCGGAGAAAGGGCGTCGCGCAACAGGACAGTAATGGCACCAGCCACCCCTAAGTCGCGAACACGGAAGGGTTTTCCGTCAGAAGTGATACCCAACAGGATGTTCTCGATACGATCCTGTAAATCTTTTTCACTGGTCGCCAGACAAAGAATCGCCATCAGTTCCGATGCGGAAGTGATATCAAAGCCTGTCTCAGACACGACGCCATCGCCACGCAGACCAGTGACCACATTACGCAAAGCACGGTCGTTGACATCCAACACACGCTTCCAGTATATCTCACGTAGTGAGAAACCCTCTTTGCGATGCTGGTAGATATAGTTATCCAACAAGGCACTGATGGTGTTATGTGCTGAGGTCACAGCATGGAAGTCGCCTGTGAAATGAAGGTTGATCTTATCCATCGGCAACACTTGGGCATAGCCGCCACCTGCTGCACCACCCTTGATACCAAAACAAGGACCAAGGGAAGGTTCACGAAGAGCCACCACAGCCTTCTTACCTATCTTGTTCAATCCCAAGGCAAGACCGATGCTCACGGTAGTCTTACCGATACCCGCCTTCGTCGGACTAATGGCTGTCACCAGTATCAGACGGCTTTTCTTGACACGTTTCTCATCAATGAATGATACAGGTACTTTCGCCATATAACGTCCATACGGTTCTATCTCTTCTGGAGTAATCCCTAACTGAGCGGCGATATTACCAATCGGTTCCAACTGGCATTCACGGGCAATCTGGATATCTGTCTTCATATTCTTATTGTTTTAGTGGGTTGCAAAGGTAAATAATAATGTTGAAAACACCAAGAAATCTGACAGATTGTCGCTCGTTTGTGTCATTCTGTCAGCAAAATAAACACTGGCACGTAAGTTGTTTATAGATATAGTGAACGCCAAAGCGCAAGCAGAGGCAAAAAGATTTTAATGTTTCATTTAAATATAGGAGGATTAATTATGTTACCAGTATTCAAAAACAGTTGGTTTCCAACAGTGTTCGATGACTTTATGAACAACGATATGATGGCTTGTTCCACCACTACCGCACCAGCAGTCAACGTCAAGGAAGACGAAAACGCCTACACCATGGAGGTGGCTGCCCCAGGTATTAAAAAGGAGTACTGCCGTGTGAACATCAATGACGACGGCAATCTGAGCATTGCCATCGAGAACAAGATGGAGCACAAGGAGGAGAACAAGAAGCAGCACTACCTGCGTCGTGAGTTCAGCTACACCAATTATCAGCAGAACTACTCACTGCCTGAGGATGTTGACAAGGAGCAGATCTCTGCAAAGGTCGACAACGGCATCCTGACAGTAGTACTGCCGAAGATAAAAAAGGAGGAAACGAAGGTGTCACGTATGATAGAAATATCGTAACGTCGTCATTCGACAAGAGAAGAAATCCAGGATTTTTCTTGGATTTCTTTTTTTTTCGTCGTATCTTTGTCGGCACTATGGCAAACGAACAAGAGAAACAGCGTGACGATCTCGTCACCAAGAACATGGGGTACGTGGTGACACTGGCACGGCAATATACGTCAGAGTTGCTGAGTACTGACGATCTGATTAGTGAAGGAACGATTGGCTGCATCAAGGCTGCGAAGAAATACGACCCCAGTCGTGGCAAGCCTTTTGTTACCTTTGCTGCTCCTTATATCCGTCGGAGTATTGAAGATGCCATCCGTCGTGTGACAGGAGAGACGCCCGTGCTCTCTACGGATGAGAGTCTGCCTGTTGGTTCCAACAATAACTACACGTTGTTGAATGTGTTGGAAGACAAGGATGCACCCAAGGCTGACCAGGCTTTGGAGCAGAATGCCCTCTCCGATGATTTAGTTCGTGCCATCACTGTTCTCAACGAAAGGGAACAGGCTGTCATCAGGGCTTTATACGGAATAGACACAGAACGTCAGACCATGGCGGAAATCGGTGAGCGTCTTGGACTCAAACGCGAGCGCGTCCGTCAAATCCGTGACAAGGCACTGCGCAAACTCCACAAAGTAGCTAAATAAGTCCCATTGATTTCGCCTTTTCCATCAATAGGCGCATGAGGGGTTCACGTTCGTTCTCTACCTTGTTGTCGAGAACGGCATCTTTCAGGTATTGTTTCAGGACACCCACTTCCCGTGAGGGCTGCAGATGAAAGAGTTCCATAATCTCATTACCATCGATGACAGGCTGGAGCAGTCGTTTGTAGTCTTTCTCCTTCAGGTCTGCGAGTTTCTCACGTACCATGCGGAAATTCTCCAAAAACAACTGTTTACGCACCTCATTCTTTGACGTGATGTCTGCCTCACAGAGCGTCATGAGGTCGTCGATATCCTCACCTGCATCGTTCAACAGGCGACGTACGGCACTGTCTGTCACTTCCTCGTCGGCAATGGCAATGGGACGCATGTGGAGGTCGACGAGTTTCTGAACATAACGCATCTCCGCACCCATCGGCAGTTTCAGTCGACGGAAGATGTCAGGCACCATTTTCGCCCCGATAAAGTTATGATTATGGAAGGTCCATCCTGCTTTCGGTTCCCAACGTTTTGTCTTGGTCTTTCCGATGTCATGAAGCAAGGCAGCCCAACGGAGCCAGAGGCCGTTGGTCGTTGGCTGTTGGCTATTAGCAATTACATTCTCCAGAACTTCAAGGGTATGATAGAAATTATTCTTATGCGCCCTGCCGTCTCTCTTCTCCACGATATCAAGGGCAGCAAGTTCAGGAAGGACACGTTGCAAGAGACCACTGCGCTGCAGATACTCGAAACCGATGCTGGGATGAGGTGCCATCATGATCTTGTTCAGTTCCACCTCAATGCGTTCTCCACTGACAATCTTGATGCGGTCAGCCATGTTCTCCAACGCCCTGAACGTCTCCCCTTCTATCTGGAAATTGAGTTGGGTGGCAAAACGGATACAGCGCATCATCCGCAGCGGATCGTCACTGAAGGTAATTTCAGGGTCAAGGGGTGTGGCAATGATGCCATCCTGCAGGTCGGCAATACCATTGAAGGGGTCTACAAGTTCTCCGAAACGGCTCTTATTCAGACAGATAGCCATCGCATTAATGGTGAAGTCGCGACGATTCTGGTCATCCTCCAAGGTACCATTCTCCACGATCGGCTTGCGGGAGTCATGACTATAACTCTCCTTGCGGGCTCCCACAAACTCTATTTCCATGTCATGAAACTTCACCTGTGCTGTCCCGAAATTGCGGAAGACAGAGAGATGAGCACGTTTTCCCAACATCTTTTTCAATTCCGATGCCACCTGTATCCCACTGCCCACGACGACGACATCAATATCGTCGGAAGGACGTTCCAAAAAGATATCACGCACATAGCCTCCCACCACATAGCATTCCACGCCTAAATGGTCTGCTACATCGCTGATTTGATGGAAGATTTCCTTATCTAATATCTTCGCCAAAGCGGCATCAGAATAGAGTCTCATTTCTTTTTTCTCACTTTTCGGTTGCAAAAATACAAAATTATTTGTACCTTTGCACACAAAACAAATATAATTATCATTTAACTCTAATAATTATGAAGAGATTTTTAACTATGATGCTTGTTGGAATAGCCATGAATGCCATGGCTGGCACTGACGATTACACAAACATGGAACCGTTGAAACTCACTGTTCCTGAAATGAAGGCCGAATTGGGTACTGTCACTAACGAGAAGTACGACTTAAAGGCTTTGGCTTTGGAAGCCCCCACTCCCAAGATGGATTTCGACTTCTTTAAGTCAAAGACGAATCCTGACACCAAGCCTTATAAGTTCATGGACGACATGACGTTCGTGGGTGTACCTCTGTTTGTGGCTGGTATCATCGCCAAGAGTGAGAAGACTGCCTTTAAGCAGCAGACCAAGCACTCCCTGTTGACACATTTCAAGACAAGTATTGATGACTATACCCAGTATTTTGGACCTGCATTGACATTAGGATTGAAACTGGGAGGCATGGAGGGACGTAGTGACTGGCCCCGTTTCTTTGCCAGTGCCGCCATGGGTTATGGTATCATGGCACTCCTTGTCAATACCATCAAATACACAGCAAAAGAGATGCGCCCAGATGGTAGTTCTGCCAACTCATGGCCCTCAGGACATACGGCAACCTCTTTCGTAGGTGCTACTATCCTGCATAAGGAATATGGTCTGACACGCTCGCCATGGTTCTCTGTAGCAGGTTATGGTATCGCTACGGCAACGGGTGTCATGCGCGTATTGAATAACCGACACTGGGTGAGTGATGTGCTCTCTGGTGCTGGTATCGGTATCCTGTCTGGTGAACTTGCGTATGCCCTCAGCGACATTTTCTTCAAGGGCAAAGGTTTGAGGCGCAATGACATCCCTGGTATGGCCAGCGTCATTGACCATCCCTCTTTCTTCTCTATCTCAATGGGTCTCGGTCTTGGATCACGTGACCTTGACTTCGGCATGAAAGAATATGGATGGTCCGACGACCTCCACCTGAAATTCCAGGCAGCCACAGCCGTAGGTGCTGAAGGTGCTTACTTCTTCAACCCCTACTTTGGTATTGGTGGTCGTCTGCGTGTAAAGAGTTCCCCTATTAAGGGATGGGACAAGATTGTGGATTTTGCATGGGAGGACGTAGCTTCTTTGTATGATGAGATAAGCCAATTAGACGATGAAGATCTGGTTGATATCGAGTCTACCATTGACGACATCGATTTCGTCATCGAGAGCGATCACCTCACTGAGTTTGCCGGAGATATAGGTCTCTATTTCAACTTCCCGCTGTCTAATCGTTTTGCATTGGGTTCGAAACTGTTGGTAGGTCGTAGTATCATGCAGGAACTGAATTTGGATGCCAAGGTTGCGGGTAAGGAATATAAAGAAGGCGACGAGCCTTTGAAACCAACTGGTAATGATTACGACATAGAATGGGACTACTTCACTCTTGGTGGTAACAAGACTTGGAAGTTCGGTACAGGTATCTCCCTGACTTATGCCTACAAACAGAATTTCTCATGGAAGGTGTTCCTGGACTACGACGTCTCTCGCAAGACCTACACGATGGATTACAACTACGGAGGCTTTCTTTACGCCATGTTCCCTTCTGCTTTCGAAAACATGTCTGAGCAAGATTATAAAGATTATTTCATAGCTACCAAGAGCATCAAGAAAACCATGCATTCCTTCGTGCTGGGAGGTTCCTTCTGTATTAATTTCTAAAGAAAACCATGTCAAAGGAAAACGAGAAAACCAATGCACAGTTTGAACAGGTGATGCAGGAATGTCGCAGCCTGTTTGAGAAGAAACTCCACGACTATGGGGCTTCATGGCGCATCCTGCGCCCTCAGTCACTCACTGACCAGTTGTTTATCAAGGCAAAGCGCATCCGTTCTTTGGAAATCAAGAAGGAGTCGCTGGTAGGCGAAGGCATCCGTCCTGAGTTCATTGCATTGATTAACTATGGTATTGTGGGACTCATCCAACTGGCACAGGGTTTCTCTGATACTGTTGACATGCAGCCTAAAGAGGCGATGGCACTCTATGACCGTTATGCCTTGGAGGCTTTGGAACTGATGAAGCGCAAGAATCATGACTACGACGAAGCATGGCGTGGTATGCGCGTCAGCAGTTATACGGATTTCATCCTCACCAAGATAGAACGCATCAAAGAGATTGAGAATCTCGAAGGTGACACCCTCGTCAGCGAGGGCATCGATGCCAATTATATGGACATCATCAACTATGCGGTCTTCGGAGCGATAAAGTTGAGTGAGTGATGACGAGAAAGATATTGGTGAATATAGCCCGACTGGTTGTCGCGCTGGCGTTTATCCTGTCAGGATTCGTCAAGGCAGTAGACCCGCTGGGCACACAATATAAGATAACCGACTATCTGGAGGCCATGCATCTGGGAGCCTATGTTCCCGATGGCTTGACACTCATCCTGTCTGTCCTCCTGTCGGCTGCCGAGTTCTGGCTCGGCATCTGTCTGTTGTTTGCCATCCGCCGACGTGTAGTGACACGTATCATTTGGGTATGGCTCATGATAATGACACCTCTGACACTGTGGCTGGCGCTCGCCAATCCCATCAGTGACTGTGGTTGTTTTGGGGATGCCATCGTGCTCACCAACTGGCAGACGTTCTGGAAGAACATCTTCCTGTTAGCCTGTGCAACACTATTAGCACGCTATCCACTGGATATGATGCGCTTCATATCGAGGACGAACCAATGGATTGTGATGAACTTCACAGCCTTGTTTATCCTCATCGTAGCAGGACGATCACTCTATGACCTGCCATACTTCGATTTCCGCCCCTATCATATCGGAACGGACCTGCGGAAAGGATGGCAGCAGATGATGGAGGGCAACGAGTCGCCATACAGTGAGTTTTTCTTAGAGCGTATAGACGATGGCAACGACATCACGGACTCTGTGCTGAACGACAAAGGCTATGTGTTCCTGTTAGTGTCCCCTCATCTGGAAAAAGCTGACGAGAGTCAGTTCGGCAGACTGAACCTGATTTACGAATATGCCATGGAGGAAGGCTATCCTTTCTACGGCTTGACAGCAAGTGGAGAGAAGGCTATCACGAAATGGAAGGACGGCACAGGAGCGGAGTATGTGTTCTGCCAGACGGACGACATCGTCCTGAAGACCATGATACGGAGTAATCCGGGACTGATGTTGCTCAAGAATGGTGTCATCATCCGTAAATGGAGCCACAACAATCTGCCAGAGGTGGATGAGTTAAACGCTCCGTTAGAGCAAAAAGAGATAGGAAAGATGCCTGAGGACTCCGTGCCTAAGAAGATACTGGTAATCCTCCTATGGTATGTGCTGCCTTTGGTATTACTGACGATTGCCGACCGCCTGTGGGCTTGGTCGAAATGGATAAAGAAGAAAGAAAAGTCAAATACATTATATCAAATTTTAAAACGTAAAAACATGAGAAAGAAAATTGTAGCAGGCAACTGGAAGATGAACCTGAACCTGCAAGAAGGTATTGCTTTGGCAAAAGAACTGAATGAGGCACTCGCTGCTGACAAACCCAACTGTGGTGTAGTTATCTGCACCCCGTTTATCCACCTTGCCTCTGTGGCTCAGGTCATCAATCAGGACGTGATTGGTCTTGGTGCTGAGAACTGCGCTGACAAGGAGAAGGGTGCTTTCACTGGTGAGGTTTCTGCAGAGATGGTGAAGAGCACGGGTGCCCAGTATGTTATCCTTGGTCACTCTGAGCGTCGTGAGTATTACAAAGAGACTCCTGAGATCCTGAAGGAGAAGGTGCTGCTCGCCCTGAAGAACGGTCTGAAGGTTATCTTCTGTATCGGTGAGACACTCGAGGAGCGTGAGGCAAACAAGCAGAATGAGGTCGTAAAGGCAGAGTTGGAAGGCAGTGTCTTCAACCTCAGCGAGGAAGACTTCCGTAAGATTGTTATCGCCTACGAGCCTATCTGGGCTATTGGTACTGGTAAGACTGCTACTGCTGAGCAGGCTGAGGAGATTCATGCTTACATCCGTTCTATCGTTGCTGACAAGTATGGTAAGGCTGTTGCCGAGGATACCAGCATCCTGTATGGTGGTAGCTGCAAGGCATCCAATGCACCAGAGCTTTTTGCAAAGCCTGACATCGACGGTGGTCTGATTGGCGGTGCTTCTCTGAAATGTGCTGACTTCAAGGGTATCATCGACGCTTGGAAATAATGAAGAACGTATTCCTTCGTCACAACCGTTGGATAGTCACTATCATCCTGTGTGCTGGCATGACATTGCATGCCAGTGCACAGACTTTCACTGAACGTGTACAGAAAAAAGTAGACGGACAGGGAACGGTGACCATTCATCAGAGCGAGGACATCGACGAACTGGTGAACGACCCTAACGCTACGGAGACCCAACCTTCGAATAAGAAGCCGACAGGTTCTTCAAAGAACAATAGCGATGCCCAGGCGAAGAATCAGGCTGGTCAACAGACAAACGCTGGCAGTGAGGAAGAAAACACCACGCAGCCGAGAACTTCTTATAAGATTACTGGTTATCGTGTACAGGCTTTTGCCGGAGGCAACACCCGCAAGGACCGCCAGATGGCTGAGCAGGCATGCAGCAATATCAAGGCTCATTATCCCAATGTGCCTGTCTATGTTCATTTCTATTCCCCCAGATGGATTTGCCGTGTAGGTAACTACCGTTCCTACGAGGAAGCCCACCAGATGATGGTGAACCTCCAGAACCTCGGTTACAAACAGGCATCTATCGTCAAAGGGAAAATAACATCTGCCTACTAATGAATCCGGAAACAGAATACAGAGAAGGACTTGAGGAACTTGCCGCACACTACAAGGATATCTTGGCATTGCTTGGCGAGGATGTCGACAGGGAGGGACTCGAAAAGACCCCCATGCGTGTGGCAAAGGCGATGCAGGTACTCACCCGTGGCTATGCTATGGATGCCCACAAGGTACTGACTGACGCACTCTTCAAGGAAGACTACAGTCAGATGGTCATTGTCAAGGACATAGACTTCTTCTCACTATGCGAACACCACATGATACCTTTCTATGGGAAGGTGCATGTCGCTTATATCCCCAATGGCTATATCACTGGTCTTTCCAAGATAGCCCGTGTGGTAGACATCTACTCTCACCGCCTGCAGGTACAAGAGCGTATGACGCTCCAAATCAAGGAATGTATCCAGCAGACCCTCCGTCCATTGGGTGTCATGGTTGTCGTAGAGGCTCGTCACATGTGCATGCAGATGCGTGGTGTCGAGAAACAGAATGCCATCACGACCACCAGTGACTTCTGCGGAGCCTTTAATCAGGCAAAGACCCGTCAGGAGTTTATGAATCTAATACATAATAAATCATAAATTATAAAGCTATTATGCAAGAAGACAATAAGAATTCATACAGAACCAAGGAATCGCTTTTCCAAGAGTTTTATCACAGTTGCTTAGGCAAGATTGTCATCTTCCTCGTCTTCGTCGGAGTCCTTCTGTTGATTGCTTTATTCACAAAGCCCTCCAATGAAAAGATGGAGAAGGAGATGATGGATAACATCCGCCAGTGCATCCAAGATAACGACAGCATTAAGGGCGACGGTATTGATGATGCTGTGGCAAACTTCACCCGTATCTTCACAGAGGCTGATACCACCATCAACGACAAAGAGGCTATGGAAGCTTTCGAGAAGTATAACAAGTTGGAGATCTATCGCCATCCGCTCTATGTGACAGCACGCCTGCGCAACAACCTCAACCCAGAGGGTATCCGTGTTGGAGTCGGTTTTTATAAGATGGTCATTCCTACCATCAAGTATAGCGACATCATCCTGTTCGTCAGTACCATCAAGAACTACAACAAGGAGCGTCTCATTGAGCCACCCACGCAAGATGAATATGTTGGTGAGAATCCGAATGTCAAGGAGTATCACTACTTAGGCGATCCCGATCAGTAATATTATTAATAAGGTATATAGAAAGAATCCCGTGAAGTCCTCACGGGATTCTTTGTTTTGTGTTCTTTTCAAAAACAACGTGTTTTGACTTCGTCGAAATCGCTCACGCTCGACAGATTTTAAACAAGTTTGGTCTGTACTCGCTTAATCGCGATTTTTGACCCGTTTGTGGCTTACAAACGAGGCGTTTGAACGTTACATTCACCTCGTTTGGAGCGTTCAAACTTCGCAAACTTTTTATACATTTGCGAAAAACACCTCCTCACCTCCTCCGAGGTGCTTGAAATGCCGATGCACAAAGGGATTGAGAGGGAGGAGGTGTTTCATCAACACCTCCTTAACACCTCCTTTTTTTAGTGAACTGCACCCGAAGATGGGACGTCCATTCACCTTGCTCTTCGAGAGCGTCTGCTTCAAAGCTGGATGCTGACTCGGACGAATGGCATCTAACTCGTCGAG
>CADCEW010000002.1 GCA_902800585.1 uncultured Prevotellaceae bacterium | reverse complement strand
GACGAGAAATACTGGATGACATTCTATAATGAGAGCTACAACTTCCAGGCTGATGCCAATACGCAGGTGTTTAAGGCTGCGCTTAGTGACACGAAGGTTTCACTGACGGAACTGACAACGGACAAGATTGTGAATAAGGACAATGCTGTTCTTCTGAAATCGACAGCGAGTCCCATCGTTATGACATTAACATCAACGAACAGTGAAAACGTCTTTACTGGCAACGACCTGAATGGCGTTTCCGATCCAGCAGGACATACAGCCGCTGACCCAAGCACAACGTTCGTGCTGAACAAGGGTACGCAGGGCGTTGGCTTCTATAGACTGAATGCAGGTAAGACACTTGGCGTAGGCAAGGCTTATCTGACATATAGTGGTAGTTTGAGTAACTTCTTCGACATAGATGATGACGGAACGACGGGAATTGACAATGGACAATGGACAATGGACAATTCTGATAAAGTGTTCTATGACCTGAATGGTCGTCGCATCATGAATCCGACGAAAGGAATCTACATCGTGAATGGCAAAAAGATTGTGATTAAGTAAAGAGCCTCCCCCTAACCCCCTCCAAAAAGAGGGGGAACAGAGGGAATAACAAATAAAAAATAGAAGATATGGAAAAGAAGATATACGAGAAGCCAACGATGGAGATTGTAAAGCTGCAACAGCAGAACATGATACTGGCAGGCAGCACTCAAGGCCTGAATGATGAATTGCAAAATGAACCAGTAAACGAAGGGTGGTAAATAGCTTAGTAGGTTAAGGACTAACGTAAAAGAAAAAGCCTGGGCGGATTGCTCAGGCTTTTTGTTATGATAAACCGAAGTCAGAGTTTGGTTTCGAGATGGAGGGGGAGATTATCGGACGAACTACCAATCTGTATGATGAGGCTGCCTGGTTCCAGCATCCATCCTTGGGCTTGTGCGTCCCAGTGACAGAGGTCAGAACGACGGACAGGAATGGTGACAGCCTTGCGCTCGCCAGCCTTTAATGCCACTCGCTGGAAGCCTTTGAGTTCTTTGACAGGATGTTTGATATGTGACTGGGGACGTGACACATAGACTTGTGCGACTTCTTCTGCCTCTGTGGAAGAGGTGTTGGTGAGGGTGAAGCGCACATCGAAGCCTTCTGCCGTAGGAGTCACTTGAAGGTCGCTGTATTGGAACTGGGCATAGGAGAGGCCATAGCCGAAGGGGTAGGCCACAGGAACGGCTTTACAGTCATACCACCGATAACCCACGAGGTCTTCTTCCGTATAGTTGGCGATGAGTTGCTGGTTTCGCTGATTACTCCTGTTGTTGACAATACCTACGAAGATATCCCCCTGGCTGTCGCTCTTGAATTCCTGCGGATAGGATTGCGTGGCATAGGCAGGAACGTCATTGAGTTGCAGGGGCCAGGTCATAGGCAGTTTGCCCGAGGGAGAAATCTTACCAGTGAGTACCTCAGCCAGCGCCAGTCCACCCATGGAGCCGTTGAACCACGATGCGACTAAAGCACCCGAGACTTCTTTGACAACAGAGACATCCACAGGTCCACCAGACACGATAACGGTCACGAGTCGCTTGTTTGCCTTTGCCAACGCTTCAGCCAGTTCGTCCTGTCCTGAAGGCAGCGTGATGCTCTTGCGGTCCGAGCCTTCCGTCTCTACCTCCCGATTGTCGCCAGCAAAGAAGATGACGAGGTCGGCTTTCTTGGCAGCTTTCACCGCCTCTGCCAGCAGTTTGGCGTCTGCCTTCTGTTGAGGACTCTTCCGTTCGCTGCGAGCCTTTCGGTCGAAACTTTGATAGCCCTGTACGTAGGTTATCTTCACTTGGTTGCCGAGTATCGTCTGCAAGCCCTCCAACGGCGTTATCTCCTGACGTGTCTTCACACCTGCTCCGACGCCGCCCAATGCCATCTTGGTAACGGCATTCTCGCCAATGACAGCAATCGTCTTGATGTGTTGGAGGTCGATGGGAAGGAGTTGCTCGTTCTTCAGCAGTACAATGGAGCGTCGTGCCACTTCCAGTGCCACCTTCATCTCCTCAGGATTACCTACAGGAACGCTGTTGGCCTTCTCTTTGGCGATAGGCTTGACAGTCAGTCTGACCCTGAGAATCTCTCTCACGCGCTGGTTGATGACCTCCTCGCTGACCTTGCCAGCCTTGACAGAGTCAAGGAGCGCCTTACCCATATAACGGTCGCCAGGCATCTCCACATTCATGCCAGCCGTTACCGCATCAACGGTAGAGTGAACACCTCCCCAGTCACTGATTACCATTCCAGGGAAGCCCCATTGTTGACGCAGGATGGTGTTCAGCAGTTGTTCATTCTCAGAACACCATCTGCCGTTCACCTTATTATAGGCAGCCATCACACCCCATGCATCCGCCTCACGTACAGCCATCTCGAAGGGACGCAGGTATAGCTCATGCATGGTACGATCGGAGACATGTACGTCCACGAAACCACGATAGTCCTCTTGGTTGTTGAGGGCATAGTGTTTCAGACATACTGCCGTCCCTTCGTCCTGTGAGCCTTTGGTGTACGCTACTGCCAGCACCCCACTCAACAGCGGGTCCTCACTGAGATACTCATAGGTGCGTCCGCCAGTAGGTATGCGTTGTATGTTGATGGCAGGTCCCAGTATCATATCCTTTCCGCGCAGTCTTGCCTCCCGACTCATGCCTCGTCCGTAGGCGTAAGCCCACTCTGTGCTCCATGTGGCAGCGAGTGCCGAGCCTGTCGGGAAGAATGTCGCATAATCGGTGGTGAGTTGGAGGGAGTTCCAGGAGTGAGGCTCCATCTCCTCACGGATGCCGAAAGGTCCGTCAGCATATTCCATATCGGCAATACCCAGTCGGGGGATACCTGCTGACGAAAACATGTTCTTGCCATGCAACATGGCAATCTTCTCTTCCAGCGTCATGTCTTTGATGATAGCATCTATCTGTGTCTCATGACTCAATAACTGTGTCGGATAGGTCTGTGCCTGTCCTGCTGTAGTTGCGCTTAGCGCAATAATCGCAATAATCGTTTTTATGTTGGACATTATTGTAATGTAATAATTTAAAAATGTAATAATGTAAAAATTATGAAAGTCTAGTAGGCGAGTCCGATGTAACTGTGGGCTGGGAGTTGGATGTCAAACACGGTAGAGCCGTCAGGATAACCGAAGAAGCGATTACGTCCCCAGAAGCCTTGTACGGGTTTTATCTCAGCAGGTTTCAGTTGTTCCCCTGTCAGGAGGTTACGCAGCGCATCCACCTTGCTATTCACCACGACACGCAGTTTGACAGCATTGTCGTTGAAGTTCTCTACCACCAGTGTCTTGTTGTCGTAAGGGAAGAGTGCCACCTTCGACGGACCCTCGATATAGGCACCTATGTCTTTGCTCATGGCACGACGGATGATGTTAAGGGCAGGAGCGGGATAGTCGTAGAGGTTGCCGAAATCATCAGGGATGGTCAGCACGAAAAGCATGCCTTTCGAGTACGTGTCACGCAGCAGGATAGGGAAGCCTGAGACGCCTCCGTTGAGGGGTCTGCCTGCGCTCACCACCTCCCAAGCGTCGTTGGTGAAGTATTTCACGATGGGGATGATGAACTCACGTTCTGACTTACCAGCATATCCGAAGTCGTTGACGATGGCTTTCAGGTCGCCGCAATATAACTCACAGATATCAGCGAGGTCGTCTTTGATGACTTTCAACAAGCCTGTGGTGATGATGACATCGCCACCATTCTTCAGTTGCTGTTTGATGCTCTCCACAATCTTCGGGTCTTTCGCAGCCTGCTCTGTCAACAGAATCTGCTGTTTGCCTTTCACCCATTGCGGATGCATGTCCATAGGCAGACCAATCATTCCGAGGTAGTTCTGCAGGAATTCCTCGCCAGAGGAGTGGTAGGGCTTGTAGGACACCAGTCCGATGGGGTTACCTAATGCTCCGATGAGTTGGTCGGTCTGGTGGAGTGTCACATCGGCAAAGCGTGCCATCGTCGTCGGGGTGATGGTCTTGCCGTTTTTGGTGAAGGGAGCCACCATCTCGTCATGACGGAAACTGTTGCCACCAGCCTCCTGCCATTCAGCGCGCATGGCTGGCGTGATCTTCACTTCTGCCAGTTGCATGTAGTTCCAGAGGATGATCTCAGGTGTCTTGGACAGCATCGTGAGGTGTAGTTGTTCCGCATAGCGGTCCATGCTCATGTGGATGCCACCAGCATCCACCCATCCGCCACCGTTGCGCCCAGGAGCGATGTTGTCGAAATAACGGACGATGTTATAACTCAGATAGTTCTGCAGGTGTTGTGCGGAACCAGGGTCACGCGTTTCTGTTCCTGTCCATATCCCATCGAAATACGTAGGTTCCTCCTCCAGATTGAAGCCCAATCCATGGAAGTGGTCGTACCAGTTAGGGTATTTGATAATCACCTTCACGTTTGGATTGACAGCCTTGGCAGGCTTCATCACCAGTTCACGACCAGCGTCAGCCATGAGTCGGAGCCGATAGTCCGTCCAACTCTTGTCACCCTTGGCAGCAATCTCGTCATCGTTCTTCAGGTCGATGAAGAAGAAGTCGTCGAGGATAAAGTCATCAAAGAACCTGGCTGTATATTCCGATATCTGCTTCACCTGTTGCTGTTCCTCCTCTCGCGCATAACTGTAGGTCTCGAAATCAGAAGGCTCCGAGCGTGTGAAGGTGATACCGCCACCCACCTCAAGACCTTTCTTCAGGAAGAAATTCTTCACTTTGAGGAGGGTCTTCTCAGGAACGGTGTATGCATCACGGTGTGTCTCGATATAAATCTTGTCGAGGTCCACCTGACTACTCACTGTCTCCCAGGTAGATTGAAGGAACTTGTCATTCTCCATCCGTGCCACATCCTGTGCCCGGATATAGGTAGACACTTTGAAGTTCTGATACTTGCCTGCTTGAATGGCTGTTACAGTCAGCAAGGCTGCTGCAAAAAGAATGCTTTTAAGATGGTTGTGTTTCATATTTGTAAGTCTTAGTTTTTGCAAAGATAAGCATTATATTCCAAACAGCAAAGAAAAAGGTGGTTGTTTTAACGCAACAAAAAAGGACCCGATGCTATCGCAGCATCGAGTCCCCTGCAAACTTGAACTACGTTCGAGTTTACTCGCGCTCGGCAGAGCTCAAGCGACCTTGGCTCTGCCCTCGCTTCCTTGCAAACTTCAATAACTCAAACAACCAAATAAAGTGGGATGTCTGATATTGTCATTGTCTGACAATTTATTATCGAATGAATAATAATTCTCTGTACTTCGGCAACGGCCAGAGGCTGTCGTCGACGATGAGTTCGAGTTTATCTATCTCATAGCGAATCTTATCAAGATAAGGCTCTACCTTGTCGTGGTAGGCGATAGCCTTCTCGTGTTCGTCCTCAATCTTGTTGGCTTTCTTGCGAGCCTCTACAAGTTCCTCAACACCTTTCTCGATGGCAGAGGTGCGCTCAGAGATCTCCTGGATAATCTTCTTGTTACGAGCAGAGAGCTTGTCGGCGGTATCGATGGGAAATACCACTGCCATGTGGTTCAGGTTGGTGAGCAGTTCGCTCTGATAACGTGTAGCCACAGGGATGATATGGTTCATCGACAGGTCGCCGAGAACGCGGGCCTCAATCTGAATCTTCTTCGTATAGGTCTCCCATTTCACCTCATTACGTGCTTCTAACTCCTTCTTCGTCATCACACCCAGACTCTCGAACATCTCAACGCTCTCCTTGTCGAGGTAACGCTCGAAGATTTTCGGACAAGACTTCTCAACATCCAGCCCACGCTTCTCAGCCTCTACAACCCACTCGTCAGAGTAGCCGTTACCATCGAAGCGGATAGGCTTACAGGTCTTGATATCCTCGCGCAGCACGTCGATGATGGCGTGGAACTTAGCTGTATGACCTGTGCCAGCGAGTTTCTTCTCGAACTCAGGAATCTTCTCATCGACACGCTTCTTGAAGGAGACGAGGGCTTCAGCGACGGCACTGTTCAGGGCAATCATTGCACTGGCACAGTTAGCCTCAGAACCGACAGCACGGAACTCAAAACGGTTACCTGTGAAGGCAAAGGGAGATGTGCGGTTACGATCGGTATTGTCGATGAGCAGTTCAGGAATCTCAGGGATATCCATCTTCAGACCCTGCTTGCCAGTCATAGCCAACAGGTCGTCCTTATCTGCCTTCTCGATATGGTCGAGGAGTTCACTGACCTGTTTGCCGAGGAAGGAAGAAACGATGGCAGGAGGTGCCTCGTTGGCTCCCAGACGATGGGCATTGGTAGCACTCATGATAGAGGCCTTCAGCAGTCCGTTGTGCTTATAGACACCCATCAGCGTCTCGACGATAAACGTGGCAAAGCGCAGGTTGGCTTCCGGAGTCTTGCCAGGAGCATGCAGCAGAATGCCGTTATCAGTGCTCAATGACCAGTTGTTGTGCTTACCAGAGCCGTTGATGCCAGCGAAGGGCTTCTCGTGCAGCAATACACGGAAACCATGTTTGCGAGCCACCTTCTTCATGACAGACATCAGCAGCATGTTATGGTCGACAGCGAGGTTGGTCTCTTCGAAAATCGGTGCCAACTCGAACTGGTTGGGGGCAACCTCGTTATGACGTGTCTTACAAGGGATGCCGAGTGCCAGTGCCTCGAACTCCAAGTCCTTCATAAAGGCCTGTACGCGCTCGGGGATGGCTCCGAAGTAGTGGTCATCCATCTGCTGGTTCTTGGCACTGTCGTGTCCCATCAGTGTACGACCTGTCAGCAACAGGTCAGGACGGGCAGCATAGAGTCCCTCGTCCACCAAGAAATACTCCTGTTCCCAACCCAGGTTAGAGGTCACCTTCTTCACGCTGGGGTCGAAATAGTGGCACACATCCGTGGCAGCGACATTCACTGCATGAAGGGCGCGCAACAGCGGAGCCTTGTAGTCGAGAGCCTCACCGCTATAAGAGATGAAGACAGTGGGGATACACAGCGTGTCGTCGATGATGAAGACAGGGGAAGTAGGATCCCAGGCTGAGTAGCCGCGTGCCTCGAAGGTGCTGCGGATACCACCAGAAGGGAATGATGAGGCGTCAGGTTCCTGCTGGACGAGCAGTTTTCCTGTGAATTCCTCTACCATACCGCCTTTGCCGTCGTGCTCGATGAACGAGTCGTGCTTCTCGGCAGTACCCTCTGTCAATGGCTGGAACCAGTGGGTGTAGTGGGTCACACCCTCTTCTGTAGCCCACTGCTTCATACCAGCAGCCACTACATCGGCAACGGCTCTGTCGAGGCGTGCGCCATTATCCATCACGTCAATCATCTTCTCGTACACGTCCTTAGGCAGGTACTTGTACATTTTCTCACGATTGAAGACCTTCTTACCGAAATACTTAGCGGGTCTCTCTTCTGGTGCTTTCACGTCGAGGGCCTTTTTCTTAAAAGCCTCACCGACAACCTGAAATCTTAATGCTTCCATAATTGTTTGTGTTTAATGTTATTGAATATGTTTGTTTATTGTTTATATTGCTTTGAGGGTGAAGCCCAGTACAAAGTAGCCCTTCTGTGTACGTGGGTTTCCGACAAGTTGTGCAAAGAGAGGGATGGAGAAGGAATCAGTGATTTTGATATCCTTCGATGCCTTCAGCGCGATGTTCGTCACTGAGAATCCACTCGTCCATTCGTTATAGAAAGAGGTGGCGTAAGGGATGACACCTACTGTTGCCGACCAATCAACGGTAGCCAGTTTGAAAGGCACATTCGCCTCGAAATAACTACTATAGGCGCGCTTGCCATTCTTGTTGAGGCCATCGTTACCTGCGAAGTTGGTATACCACTGCAAGGAGACGAGGCCGAAGTCATAGCCGATATTTGCCTCAAAGACGTGGTTGGTACCATGTGCATCATACTTGAAATAACGATTCTCTGGGTCGAGACCAACATTGAACCAATAGTCAGTGATACCGATATTGAAACCACCAGTGGTGTAGGAGAGGGTAAGGTCCAACTCCTTCGTGTCGTCAGAATTGCTGAGTCCAACGCTACCCCAGGCTATCAGCGACAGTCCTTTGTAACTCACTCCGAGGGTCGGCTGTATCGATACATCACCACAGTCCTGTCCACGCCAGATATAATTACTGACGAGATCACCACTAATCGTTGCCTCTACTTTATCTTGAGCAAGGGCAGTCATACCCATGACCAGACCCATTGCGAATAAAACAATCTTTTTCATACCTTTTCAATCTTTAAATTTCACTTTTCAATTGTCAATTATCCATTGTCAACTGTCAATTAGTTATAGCATGCCTCTCCATGTTCGTAGATGTCGAGACCTTCCTCTTCTATACGTTTGTCAACACGCAGACCATGCAACTTCTTGATGCCATAGAACAGGACGAAACCACAGGCGGCTGCCCAGAGGTCGATGACCAAAACGCCAAAGCACTCAGCACCGAAGAATCCCCAGCCATGACCATAGAAGGCTCCGTTGGTAGTAGACAGCAGACCTGTCATCAGGGTGCCGAGGATACCACAGACACCATGTACAGAAGAAGCACCTACAGGGTCGTCGATGTGCAGTTTATGGTCGATGAACTCAATGGCGAAGACGAGGACCAGTCCACAGACGAAACCGATGATAACTGCTCCAGCAGGCGATACAAGGTCGCAACCAGCCGTGATACCTACAAGACCTGCCAACACACCGTTCAATGTCAGAGAGAGGGAGGGCTTGCCATACTTCAGATAGGTGAGGAACATCGTAGCCACACCACCTGCTGCTGCAGCGAGGTTCGTGGTCAGGAATACATGCGAGATAGCGATGCGGTTGACCTCACCAGAAGCTGCCAACTGTGAACCAGGGTTGAAACCAAACCATCCTAACCAGAGGATGAAGACACCCAAAGCCGCCATGGTCAGGTTATGACCAGGAATAGCGCGACTCTTGCCGTCCTTCGCATATTTACCGATACGGGGACCGAGTGCCAAAGCACCTATCAGAGCCAGTACACCACCTACGCTATGCACGATAGCAGAACCTGCAAAGTCGTGGAAGACATCACCAAAGGTAGACATCATGAAGCTGTCGGCAGCATCGTTGCAGAGCCAGCCACCTCCCCATGTCCAGTGACCTTCGATGGGATAGATGAACAGCGAGATGACTGCACTATAAATCAGGTACATCGAGAACTTGGTACGCTCTGCCATAGCACCACTGACGATGGTGGCAGAGGTGGCACAGAAGACAGTCTCGAAAATCAAGAAGCCCTCAACAGGCAGATCACCTTTATAGAAACTCAGGTCACCCCAGTTAGGTGCACCAATAAATCCTGCGCCCTCGCTGCCGAACATAAAGCCGAAGCCGAGGAAGAAGAACAACAGTGAGCCGAACATGAAGTCGACGAAGTTCTTCATCAAGATGTTCGCAGTGTTCTTACTGCGCGTAAAACCTGCCTCACACAGCGCAAAGCCAGGCTGCATCCAGAAAACTAACATGGCTGCCAATAGCATCCATACAGTATCGAGTGATAATCCAATTTCGTTCATAATCATTTTGTGTTTGTGTTGTTACCCTTATTTCTTATCTCTTAATACGGTGTCGCCGTGTTCACCCGTGCGAATGCTCCATGTGTCAATCATATCACTCACGAAGATACGGCCGTCACCAACCTCACCCGTGTGTGCCACCTGCAGGATGACCTTCACCGTTGGCTCTACGAACTGATCGCGACAAACAATGGTCAGTGCCACACGCTCAATCACGTCAGTTGAATACTGGACGCCACGATAAATCCTTTCCTGTCGGCTCTGTCCTATGCCGTGAACGTTATGGTACTCGAACCAGTCGATGTCCGAATTTAGCAAGGCCTCTTTGACCTCTTCGAACTTCGTCTTCCTGATAATTGCTTCAATTTTTTTCATAACTTTGTCCTTTTACCTTATTAATACTAAGCCCATCTATTGGACCATTATCTGTCAATTGACGATGACAAGTGAAGTGCAAGGCGAACGCAGAGCCGAGCCCGCTCGAGCTATGCTGAGCCGCAGCCTTTACTCGCAGTGCATCTCCAAATGCACTGCAAAGTTACGACAAAAAAGAAAGGAAGCCATTAACTTCCTTTCATTTTGTTTGTTAAAACTAACAATAACTGACACTTTGTAAACTTTTAGAAATGATTATCTATCATTTTGCTTTCATTTTAACCAAAAACGCTTTCTTTTCGTTACAATTTGTCATCTTTCACTTTTAAACACTCTTTTATCTCTTACTCCAAGCTTCGATGCGTTTCAATGCCTCTTCCGTCTTTTCATGACTATTGAAGGCAGTAAAGCGGACATATCCCTCTCCAGCAGGTCCAAAACCGACACCTGGTGTGCAGACCACATTAGCACCATAGAGCAGTGCCTCGAAGAACTGCCAAGAGCCCATGCCGTCAGGTGTCCGCATCCAGATATATGGAGCATTCTCGCCACCATACACCTCGTAACCGAGGTCACGCAGACGATGCAGCATCCGCTGGGCATTGTCCATATAATAATCAATAGTGGTTTGTATCTGTTGTTTTCCCTCGGGGGTATAAATCGCTTCTGCAGCACGTTGAGAGATATAACTCGTACCATTGAACTTCGTACATTGGCGACGTAACCACAACTGGTTCAGGGGAATGCGTTCACCTTCGAAGGTAGAGACAGTCACATCCTTAGGTACGATGGTATAGCCACAGCGTACACCCGTAAAGCCTGCTGTCTTGGAGAAAGAATGGAACTCAACGGCACATTTCCTTGCTCCACGAATCTCATAGATGGAGTGTGGTATCTCCGGGTCACGGATATATGCCTGATAGGCGGCATCATAGAGAATCAGCGCATCGTTCTTCAATGCATAGTTCACCCATTTCCGTAACTCCTGCTTTGTAATCACTGTACCTGTGGGATTGTTGGGATAACACAGGTAGATGACATCGACAGGACGACCATGAGGCAGGGGAGGTACGAAACCATTCTCTGCCGTACAAGGCATATAACGCACATTTGTCCAGCGTCCGTCACGATAGTTTCCACAACGACCAATCATCACATTTGAGTCGATATAGACAGGATAGATAGGATCCGTCACGCCGACGAAGTTATCCCAGTGTAATAGTTCCTGGAAATTACCTGTGTCCGACTTGGCACCATCATTAATAAACACTTCGTCGATATCGAGATGGATACCACGAGGCAGGAAGTCGTTCTTCAGGATGGCTTCACGCAGGAAGTCATAACCCTGTTCAGGACCATAGCCGTGGAATCCTTCGACAGTGGCCATCTCGTCGGCAGCCTTGTGCATAGCCTCTACGACAGCAGGGGCTAATGGTTGCGTCACATCACCGATACCTAAAGAGATGATGTCGGCTTTGGGGTGCATCACCTTGAAGGCATTCACCTTCTTGGCAATGTCAGCGAACAGGTAGTTCTGCTGAAGGTTCAGGAAATGGATATTTACTAAAGCCATGTATTTAATTGAAAATTGAGAATTGACAATTGAGAATTATAGTTCGGCCTCGCCATCGAAGACGAAGGCAGCAGGCCCTGTCATGTAGACGTGATTGTCTGACGCTCGCCACTCGATGGTCAGTGTACCACCATCCATGATGATGTTACTCTTACGTCCTGCCTTACCAGTCTGTGCAGCAGCGACTGCTGTGGCACAGGCTCCAGTACCACAAGCCTGAGTGATGCCACTGCCACGCTCCCAGACGCGAGTGCGGATATTTCCGTCTTCCATGATGCAAGCAAACTCGATGTTACAACGTTGTGGGAAGGCAGGATGCTGTTCGAGGACACTTCCCGTCTCACTCACCTGATCGACATCGTCCGTGAAGATGACATAGTGGGGATTGCCCATTGAGACAAACACACCCTTGTCTAGACCACGATTGCTCACAAATTGGTTCTCGTCTTCAAAGACAGGCTCTAACATATCAACGGAAACACTGGTCACTTTATTATCTTCTATGTGAAGACTCAGCGTTTTTACACCTGAGAGTGTTAACAGACGAATCTCTGTCTTGTCAGTGAGTCCCCGCTCATAGAGATACTTCCCAATACACCTCGATGCATTGCCGCACATCATGGCCTCACTGCCATCCGCATTGAAGATACGCATGGAGAAATCTGCCTCTGGAACAGAACTGCGGTCTATCAGCACCAGTCCATCGGAACCGATACCCTTATGACGATTGCTCCATTTCTTGGCAACATCGGCAGGATGAGGGATGTCGTAGCGCATGGTATTGACATAGATATAATCATTGCCGCAGCCGTGCATCTTGGTAAATGGTATCTTGCTCATTTTGAAAGATAATTGTTTACTTTTTGGGCTGTCTGACGACCACTGGCCATCGCGCGAACGACGAGGGAGGCGCCATTGGCAGCATCACCACAGACAAAGACATTTTCCGGATAGTCTGGATGTTCAGGCTTCAGGAAACCCATTGCAAGGAGTACGAGTTCAGCCTTGATAATCTCAGGTTTGCCTTTCTCAACCATGATGGGACGACCACCTTCTGGGTTGGGTTTCCAGTCTATCTCTTGAACCTTTACCCCTGTCAACTTTCCATTCTCACCCAGGAACTCCAGTGTGTTGATGTTCCAGCGACGAGTACAGCCTTCCTCGTGCGACGAGGTCGTCTTGAGGGTGCGTGGCCAATTAGGCCAAGGATTCTGCGGGTCTTCAGGACCTTCGACAGGTTTAGGCATGATTTCAATCTGAGTGACACTCTTGCAACCTTGACGATGGGCAGTGCCAATACAGTCAGAACCAGTGTCGCCACCACCGATAACCAATACATCTTTTCCTTTGGCAGTGATACGTTCCTCTTTGCTGAACTCCATACCAGCCAATACACGATTCTGTTGCGAAAGTAGTTCGAGGGCGAAATGTACGCCTTTCAGTTCACGGCCAGGGGCTTTGAGGTCACGGGCAGTGGGAGTGCCTGTGGCGATGACAATGGCATCATAATCGGAGTAATCAGAATAATCTGAGTATTCTGAATTATATCGGAACTCGATGCCTTCGGCCTCGAGGAGGCGGAGACGCCGATCAATAATCGCCTTGTTGAGTTTGAAGTTAGGAATACCATAACGCAGGAGTCCACCTGCGGCCTCGTTCTTCTCGAAGACAGTGACACTGTAACCCATCAGATTCAGATCGTTGGCAGTAACAAGTCCTGCAGGACCAGCACCGATGACAGCCACCTTCTTACCATTGCGTATGATGTCTGTGTGTGGCTGGATATAGCCCTCTCGGAAGGCGGCCTCAACGATGGCGGCCTCATCTTCACGATTGGTCGTCGGCTCATGGTTGAATCGGTTCAGTACACAGGCTTTCTCGCAGAGTGCAGGACAGATACGGCCAGTGAACTCTGGGAAGGGATTGGTACTGTTCAATAGCCGATAAGCCAGTTCCCAGTCACCTTTATACAGCGCGTCGTTCCATTCGGGTGCCTTGTTGCCTAGTGGACAAGCCCAGTGGCAGAAGGGTACGCCACAATCCATACAGCGTGAAGCCTGTAGTTTACGTTCGCGCGTGTTGAGCGTTTGCTCTACCTCGCCAAAATCGTGGATTCTATCGTGAATCGGACGGTAGCCCGCCTCTTGGCGGTGTATCTCTAAAAATGCTTTCGGATTTCCCATGTTTCTACATTATTACATTTTCTCATTTTTACATTTTTCTAGTAGTCCCGCTGGATGTCTGCAATCTTCTCGTGCAGTCGTGCCATTTTCTCCTCTTCCAGTACACGTTTGTACTCGATGGGAACCACCTGAATAAAGTCCTCGATGTAGCGATGCCAGTCATCGAGCATACGACCTGCGAGGGCAGAACCTGTATGGAGATAATGCTGGCGGATGAGTTCGAGTAGTTCCTTACGCGAGACACTGTCCTCCACTAACGAGAGTTCCACCATATCCATGTTACAGAAGTAGTCGAAGGTATGGTCAGGGTCATAGACATAAGCTACGCCACCACTCATACCTGCAGCAAAGTTACGACCCGTTTTACCAAGAACGACCACACGTCCCCCTGTCATATACTCGCAGCAGTGATCACCAGCTCCCTCGATAACAGCGATGGCTCCAGAGTTACGTACACCAAAGCGCTCACCCACCTTACCATTGATAAACAATTCACCAGAGGTTGCACCATAGAGTCCCGTATTACCTGCAATGATATTATCCTCCGCATGGAAGTCCTCACCAGAACGGGCAGGAGGCAGGATGCTGATTCGTCCACCAGAGAGTCCCTTGCCGAAGTAGTCGTTACACTCGCCTTCAAGTTTGAGGTTCACGCCACGAACAGCAAAAGCACCAAACGATTGTCCTGCTGAGCCTTTGAACTTAATATTAATAGTGCTATCAGGCAGTCCTGCTTCACCATATTTCTTGGCAATGACGCCAGAGAGCATTGTCGTCACGGCACGATCTGTATTCTTGATGGCGTAGTCGAGGGTAATCTCCTCACCGTTGTCGATAGCCTTTGCAGCAGCCTTGATAATCTCATCGTCCTTCACGCCACTGACTTTCGTAAACTCGCCACGATCCCAATACAATGCTTTTTCAGTATCAGGTTTATGGAGCAGACGATCGAAGTCAATCGTCTTCTGCTTATCTGTAGCATTCTGTGTATCCACCTCAATGAGTTCCGTATGACCAATAATCTCTTTCAGACTATGCACGCCTATCTCGGACAGATATTCTCTTACCTGTTCTGCCAGGAACGTGAAGAAGTTCACCACGTATTCTGCACGTCCCTCAAAATGCTTGCGCAATTCTGGGTTCTGTGTAGCGACACCCATCGGACATGTATTTGTATTACACTTACGCATCATCACGCAACCTAAGACTATCAGAGGCAGTGTTCCAAACGAGAACTCATCAGCACCCAGCATCGCCATGATAATAACATCCTTGGCAGTCTTCAACTGCCCGTCTGTCTGCAGGCGAACCTGGTTTCTCAGACCATTCATCACCAGCGTCTGCTGGGTTTCAGCAAGTCCGATTTCAGGACTGATACCTGCAAAGCGCATACTTGACGCAGGACTTGCACCTGTACCACCTTCAGCTCCGCTAATCACGATGAGGTCGGCCTTAGCCTTAGCCACACCAGCAGCAATCGTTCCTACACCACTTTCGGCTACGAGTTTTACGCTGACAGCAGCTGTGGGGTTGATATTCTTGAGGTCGAAGATGAGTTGTGCCAGATCTTCGATAGAGTAGATGTCATGATGTGGTGGAGGTGAGATCAGGGAAATACCAGGGATGGCATTACGTGTCTTGGCAATGATGTCGTTGACTTTAAAACCAGGCAGCTGACCACCTTCACCAGGTTTTGCACCCTGAGCTACCTTAATCTGTATCTCTTCGGCATTTACCAGATATTCAGCTGTCACGCCAAAACGCCCGCTGGCTATCTGTTTAGTCTTACTGCTCAGACTCACGCCATCTACTGCTGTATGATAGCGTACGTTGTCCTCACCACCTTCACCAGTATTGCTTCGTGTTCCGAGTTTGTTCATCGCCAAAGCAAGGGCTTCGTGAGCCTCGATGCTCAAAGCACCAAAACTCATGGCACCCGTGACAAAGTGTTTTACGATACTCTCCACGCTTTCCACTTCATCAAGAGGTGTAGGTGTAGCAGCTTTCTTCCATCTGAAGAAATCACGGATAAAGATGGGCGATTCCTTCTCATCCACCTGTGATGACCACTCCTTGAATTTCTTATAACTGCCTAATCGAGTAGCCAGTTGCAAGTTCGCAATGGTCTCAGGATTCCAAGCGTGCTTGATACCATCCTTGCGCCACGAGAACTGACCCTGATTCTGCAAGAAACTCTGTTCTTTGGCAGCCTCATGGAAACGAATAGCATCTCTCGCTATCTCCTTCAGTCCGATACCACCGATGGTACTCGTCTCTGTGCCAAAGTACCTGCGTAACAAGTCTTCACTCAGTCCGATACTCTCGAAGATTTTAGCACCACGATAACTACGGATGGTTGAGATACCCATCTTCGACATAATCTTCTTCAGACCTTTGTCGACAGCCTTGATATAGTTTTTCTCAGCAGTGGCATATTCTTCCTGAATCTTTCCTTTCTTTACCAAATCGTCAAGGATAGCGAAAGTCATATACGGACATAACGCACTGGCACCATAACCCAACAGTAATGCCGCATGCATCGTCTCGCGAATCTCACCACTTTCCACTATCAATGCTGTCTGCACACGCTTACCTACACTAATCAGGTAGTGATGCACAGTGCTCACAGCCAGCAACGAAGGAATGGCTGCATGCTTCTCATCGATATCACGATCGCTCAGGATGATGTAGTTCACACCTTCATCTACGCTTGTCTCTGCCTCGTGACAAAGGTCGTCGAGCGCCTTTCTTAAGCCTTCCTCACCCTGTTTGATGTCGAAAAGCATGGCGAGTTTCTTGGTCTTAAATCCTTTGTATCTGATGTTACACAGTATATCGAGTTGTGTGTTGGTCAAAACAGGCTGGGGCAGACGCACCATCTTACAGTTGCTTGCATCGGGTGTTAGAATATTCGTACCCACAGCACCGATATATTCAGTCAGACTCATGACCAGTTCTTCACGGATAGGGTCGATGGCGGGGTTCGTTACCTGCGCGAATTGCTGACGGAAATAGTTAAAGAACACCTGAGGACGATCGCTCACTACAGCCAATGGCGTATCGTTACCCATTGCAGCCACAGGTTCTTGTCCTGCTGTCGCCATCGGGATGATGGTCTTATCGATATCTTCCTGACCGAAGCCGAAGTTTATGAGTTTCTTCTCTAAATCACTCACACCATTATCTACGTGACGACCACTCTTTAACTTCTCTAATTGAACACGGTTTTCACTGAGCCACTCGCGATAGGGATGTGCCTTTGCCAGTTGTTCCTTAATCTCACCATCGTAGTAAATCTTGCCTTCTTGTGTGTCGATGAGCAGGATCTTACCAGGTTGCAAACGCCCTTTGCTTACTACATCGCCAGGCTCGAAGTCCATCACGCCTACCTCAGAGGCAACAACCATCATACCCTGTTTCGTAATCGTATAGCGACTGGGGCGCAGACCATTTCTATCTAACATACCACCTGCATAGCGACCATCGCTAAATAACAGTGCAGCAGGACCATCCCATGGTTCCATCAAGATAGAATGGTACTCATAGAATGCCTTCAGGTCTTCACTGATGGGGTTCTTGTCGTTAAAACTCTCTGGCACCAGTATCGCCATCGCCTGCGGCAACGAGAGTCCGCTCATCATCAGGAACTCGAACACGTTGTCCAGCGAGGCAGAATCACTCATACCCTCCTGTACAATCGGTCTCAACTCCTTAATATCGCCTAAAGCCTCGCTCGACAGCACGCTCTCACGTGCCTTCATCCAGCCACGATTGCCACGAATGGTGTTAATCTCACCATTGTGAGCCAACAAGCGGAAGGGCTGGGCTAATGACCACGTGGGAAATGTGTTTGTGCTGAATCGTGAGTGCACCAGCGCCAGTCCGCTCGTAAAATAGGGGTTTGATAAATCAGGGAAATACCTACGTAGTTGTCCACTCGTCAGCATTCCTTTGTAGATGATGTTTTTGTTCGACAGTGAACAGATATAGAAGTCTTTATTATCAATGCGATGCTCGATTCTCTTACGTACCTTATATAATATACGCTCGAATACGGGCACATCCTCTTCAGTGACACCCGTCACGAAAAGCTGCTTGATGTCAGGTTCCACCTCGCGAGCAGCCACTCCCAGCACTTCTGGGTTGGTGGGTACTGTTCTCAAATGCATCAACTGTAACCCCTCGCGTTCTATCTCTTCGATGATTACGCTCAGGATGGCCTGCTGTTCCTTTTCCTCTTTAGGTAGGAACACCATACCTGTTCCATAATGACCTTTCTCTGGTACAGGAATACCCTGTAACAGAATAAACTCGTGTGGAATCTGCACCATGATACCAGCACCATCGCCTGTCTTATCACGTGTCTCAGCACCACGATGTTCCATATTCTCTAACACCTTCAGTGCATTGTCCACCAGTTCGTGACTCTTACCGCCATGTATATTCACCACCATGCCCACGCCGCAGGCATCATGCTCATAATCTGGTTGATATAGTCCTTGAAGCTTGCAATTTGTCATATTATCCTTACTTTTACTTACATTTTGTCTGTTTTCGGGTGCAAAGTTAATGCAAAAAGATGTTTTAGGCAAATATCTTCTTACTTTTTTATGCTTGAAACGTTGGATTTTTGACAATTTGTAACTACATGAAAGCTTTTTAGATTAAAAACATAACAAAAAGACAGCAAATAGTATTAAATAGTTTACAAAATGTCAAATCGTCTAATTTTTAACAATCAAAATGACATACTTATTCTTATTTCCCTATCAAAAAGCACTACCTTTGTGGCGATAATCAACGCAAAATAATGAAATAAAAAGGTAAAGGTATGAAGATTAAGAAAAGATGGATAATCCTGATGACGGCAATGACATTGATAGCCGTAGCAGGGCTGGCAGTAGGAGAACCGACATTTGAGTGTGACTGGTCGGTCATCTCTGCAGCTGATGTAGCGTGGCTGATTACAGCCACTATTTTCGTTTTGATGATGACACCAGGTCTGTCATTCTTCTATGGCGGTATGGTAGGAGCGAAGAATGTCATCTCAACCATGTTACAGTCGTTTATTGCCATGGGCCTGATATCAGTATTATGGGTGGTCATCGGTTTTTCGCTATGTTTTGGTGACGACATCGGTGGTGTCATTGGTAATCCTTTGACTTTCTTGATGTTTCATGGTGTTGGAGGAGAGGTATATACGACGCCTGCAGGTAATATATTAGGTGGTGCAACAATACCGTTGGCATTATTTGCATTATTCCAGATGAAGTTCGCCATCATCACACCATCGCTGATAACTGGATCGTTCGCTGAGCGTGTCAGGTTCTCTGCCTACATGTTCTTCATGATGTTCTTCTTCTTTATCATCTATTGTCCGCTGGCGCACATGACGTGGCACCCAGAGGGATTGTTTATGCGCTGGGGAGTAGTCGATTTTGCAGGTGGTATCGTAGTGCATGCCTCGTCGGGTGTGGCAGCATTGGCAGGAGCCATCTATTTGGGTCGTCGTAAAGCAGAGACGCGCAAAAGTGAACCAGCCAATATCCCCTTCGTGTTGTTAGGTGCAGCGATGCTGTGGTTAGGATGGTTCGGTTTCAACGCAGGTTCATCACTGCATGCTGATGGACAGGCAGTCAAGGCATTCCTGAACACAAACACCGCCTCAGCAACAGCGATGATGACATGGATATTCTTCGACTGTCTGCGTGGTCGTAAGCCGTCTGCAATGGGTGCCGCTGTGGGCTGCGTAGTTGGATTGGTTGCCATCACGCCGTCAGCAGGTTATGTTACTGTAGGACAGAGTATCTTCATCGCCTTTGTCATCACGCTCATCTGCAACATTGCAGTCTACTGGCGTTCACATTCCAACATCGACGATGCATTGGATGTATTCCCCACGCATGGTACAGGTGGTATCTTCGGTACCATCTTGACGGGTATCTTCATCCGGGAGGGACTCATTGCTGGCACATGGGATGGTTTTGTGATATTCCTTTATCATCTGCTGGCCATTGTCATCGTCTTCATCTATACTTTCGCTATGAGTTGGGTGGGTTATAAACTCATCGACAGCCTCATTCCTATGCGTGTGTCGGCCTTCAGTGAGAAAGTGGGACTCGACTTCTCGCAGCACGACGAGCACTATGGACTGGCGCACATAGGTGAAAGAGAGTTAGCAGAGTATGAGGAACATATTCGGGAAAAGAACAAATAATAAGAAAGATTATAAGCAAACTTCAAAACAACCAAACGATATTATATGAACACAAAGTACATCTTCGTTACAGGCGGTGTGGTTTCCTCGTTAGGCAAGGGAATCATCTCCGCCAGTATCGGTAAACTGCTACAGGCCCGAGGTTACAAAGTCACTATCCAGAAGTTCGATCCCTACATCAATATTGATCCTGGGACACTGAACCCCTATGAGCATGGTGAGTGCTACGTCACAGTGGACGGCATGGAGACAGACTTGGACTTGGGTCACTACGAGCGGTTTACGGGTATCCATACCACGTGTAATAACTCTATCACGACAGGACGTATCTACAAGACTGTCATCGACCGTGAGCGACATGGCGATTATTTGGGAAAGACCATCCAGGTGGTGCCGCATATCACGGATGAGATTAAAAGGCGGATGCTAAGAGAAGATGAGAAAGACGAGCAGTTGGACTTCGTTATTACAGAGGTAGGTGGTACTATCGGTGACATTGAGAGTGCACCATTTATGGAAGCCATCCGACAGTTGCGCTGGCAATTGGGTCGTGATGCGGTGTGTGTTCACTTGACTTATGTGCCTTATCTGAAGGCGGCTGAAGAGTTGAAGACGAAACCCACACAGCACTCAGTGAAAGAACTGCAAGGTATGGGTATCCAGCCCGATATCCTGGTCCTCAGAACAGAACGTCACCTCAGCGATGCTATACGCCTGAAGGTGGCGTCGTTCTGTAATGTCGACCTGGAGTGTGTGGTCCAGAGCGAAGACATGCCCTCTATCTATGAGGTACCGGTGAGCATGCAGAAGCAGGGGCTCGATGCTGCTATTATGAGGAAGATTGGCATTCCAGTAGGTGAGATGCCGACGATGAAATCCTGGCATGACTTTTTGGAGAAGCAGCGCAATGCGAAGCGCGAGGTACACATCGGTCTGGTGGGTAAATACGACCTGCAGGATGCCTACAAGAGCATTCGTGAGAGTCTCAATCTGGCGGGCATCTATAACGATGTGAAGGTGAAGATTCACTTCGTTAATAGTCAAGAGCTGACGGCCGAGAATGTCGCCACACAACTTGAAAACATGGCGGGCATCGTCATCTGTCCAGGCTTTGGTCAACGTGGTATCGAGGGCAAGATCATTGCAGCGGAATATAGTCGCACCCACGATATTCCCACCTTCGGCATCTGTCTGGGTATGCAGATGATGGTCATCGAGTTCGCTCGCAATGTTTTGGGCTATAAGGATGCTCACAGTGCAGAGATGGACGCACAGACACCTCATAACGTGATAGACATCATGGAGGAACAGAAGAGTGTCACACAGATGGGTGGCACGATGCGACTGGGAGCCTATGATTGCGAACTTGTTGAGGGTAGTCGTGCCTGTGAAGCCTACGGAAAAGATACGCTGATTAAGGAACGTCATCGCCATCGCTATGAGTTCAACAACACCTATAAGGCGGAATATGAGGCGAAGGGGATGAAATGCGTGGGTATCAACCCCAAAGCCGACCTCGTGGAAATCGTGGAGATACCTGACAAGCGTTGGTACATCGGTACGCAGTTCCATCCAGAATATTCATCAACAGTGCTTCATCCGCATCCACTTTTCATGGACTTTGTTAAATCATGTTCTGAATATTCTGATTATTCTGAGTAATCTGAAATAATGATATGGAACAGTTAAAGCATGAATGTGGTGTGGCGATGATTCGCCTGCTGAAGCCGCTGAACTATTACGAACGGAAGTACGGCACGTCCCGTTATGGGCTGAATAAACTCTACCTGATGATGGAGAAACAGCACAATCGTGGTCAGGAGGGTGCTGGTGTCGTCTGCGTCAATCTCGATGCTCCTGCTGGCGAGGAATATATGTTTCGTGAACGGGCAGAGGGTAAGGATGCGATAACGGAAGTGTTCAAGCGATTTGACAAAAGTGACACCTCAGCAGATAAATCGCAGTTATTGATGGGACATCTGCGTTATTCCACGACGGGCAAAAGCGGATTGCAATACGTCCATCCTTTTCTGCGTCGTAACAATTGGCGCGCCAAGAACCTCAGCCTGTGTGGTAACTTCAATATGACCAACATCGATGAGGTCTTTCAATTCCTGACAGACCAAGGTCAGTCGCCTCGTATCTATGGCGATTCGTATATCACGTTGGAACTGATGGGGCATCGACTGGATCGCGAGGTAGAACGGCTATATACTGAAGCACGTAGTCAGGGATTAGAGGGTACGGACATCACGCAATATATCGACGACCATGTGGAGATGGCGAATGTGTTGAAGACCACCATGCCACACTTTGATGGTGGCTATGTGATGTGTGGACAGACGGGTTCTGGTGAGATGTTTGCCGTTCGCGACCCTTGGGGCATCCGTCCCGCATTCTGGTATCAGGATGACGAAGTGGTGGTGCTGGCGTCTGAACGCCCTGTTATTCAGACTACCTTTGATTTGCAGGCTGAAGATATCCAAGAGTTGCAACCGGGACAGTCGCTCATCGTTCATATAAATGGAGAAAGTCATCTAAGACAGATATTGGCAGCACAGAAACTATCGGCCTGTTCTTTCGAGCGTATCTATTTCAGCCGAGGCTCTGACAGGGATATTTATAATGAACGCAAGCAACTGGGAGAGCAACTTACACCCACTATCATGCAGGCTATCGGGGGCGATGTAGCACATACAGTATTCTCGTATATCCCCAATACGGCTGAAGTTGCCTTTCATGGTATGACGGACGGTGTTCGTCGTTTAAACCATGACGTTAGGATAGAGAAGGTGGTCTGGAAGGACATCAAACTGCGCACCTTTATTACAGAAGGTGCAGAGCGTAATGATCTCGCTGCCCATGTCTATGACATCACGTACGGATCAGTGGCACCCTACGAGGATAATCTGGTTATCATCGACGACTCCATCGTACGAGGTACGACGTTGCGAGAGAGTATATTCAAGATTCTCGACCGTCTGCACCCCAAGAAGATAGTGATGGTGTCGAGTTCACCGCAAATCCGATACCCGGACTATTATGGCATCGATATGTCGCGACTGGAAGAACTCTGTGCTTTCCGTGCCGCCATTGCACTCATCAAAGACAGAGGCCTTCAGCAGTTGATAGCGGAGACTTATCGGAAATGTAAGACAGCACCGATGACGACAAACCACGTCAGAGCTGTCTATGCTCCCTTTAGCGTTGATGAAATCAATCATAAGATAGTGGAGATGTTGCGCCCTGAAGGTATGCAAGCCCCCATAGAACTGGTGTATCAGAGCATTAAGGGTCTCCATCATGCCTGTCCCAACCATCCTGGCGACTGGTACTTCACGGGTCATTATCCCACACCTGGTGGTATCCGTATGGTCAATCAGGCGTTTGTGAATTACGTAGAGAAAGTTTTGAATTTACAACTGTAATAGCATAAGATTATGTGTGGAATAGTAGCTATATTAAACGTCCAAGAACAGTCACACGAATGGCGTGACAAAGCATTGAAGATGAGTCAGAAAATCCGTCATCGCGGACCTGACTGGAGCGGTATCTATTGTGGCGGCAGTGCTATCCTCGCTCACGAGCGACTAAGCATCGTCGACCCAGAGAGTGGGGGACAGCCGTTGTTCTCGCCAGACAAGAAACAGGTGCTGGCTGTGAACGGAGAAATCTACAACCATCAGGAGATACGCCGTCGCTTCGCTGGACAGTATGAGTTTCAGACGGGCTCTGACTGCGAGGTGATCCTTGCTCTTTACAAAGAGAAGGGCATCAACTTCCTCGAGGACCTGAGTGGCATCTTTGCGTTTGTACTCTATGACGAGGAACGCAACGAGTTCCTGATAGCCCGTGACCCCATTGGTGTGATACCTCTTTATATCGGTTACGATTCAGACGGTAAGGTGTATGTTGCCTCTGAATTGAAAGCCCTCGAAGGACAGTGCGAGCGATACGAGCCGTTCCTGCCCGGACATTATTATTGGAGCCGTGAGCCTGGCATGAAGCGGTATTATCAACGTGACTGGTTTGAGTATGACGCAGTAAAGAACAATCCAGCCTCGGTGCAAGACATCCACGATGCTCTTGAAGATGCGGTGAAACGTCAGTTGATGAGTGACGTCCCCTATGGTGTGTTGCTCTCTGGTGGCTTGGATTCCTCTGTCATCTCTGCCATTGCTGAGAAATACAGTGAGATGCGTATCGAAGACGATTCCAAGACGAAAGCCTACTGGCCTCGTCTGCACTCGTTTGCCGTAGGACTCAAAGGTGCCCCTGACTTGGCGAAAGCCAAACTGGTCGCAGACCATATCGGTACTGTCCATCACGAAATCAACTATACCATCCAAGAAGGTCTTGATGCCATCCGTGATGTCATCTACTTCATCGAGACCTACGATGTCACCACGGTGCGTGCCTCTACGCCGATGTACCTGCTGGCGCGTGTCATCAAGTCGATGGGTATCAAGATGGTGCTCTCTGGTGAGGGCGCTGATGAGATATTCGGTGGCTATCTCTATTTCCACAAAGCACCTTCTGCAAAAGACTTCCACGAAGAGACCGTTCGCAAACTCTCCAAACTACACCTCTACGACTGCCTGCGTGCCAACAAGAGCCTGTCGGCTTGGGGTGTTGAAGGACGTGTACCTTTCCTCGACAAAGAGTTCCTGGATGTGGCTATGCGTACCAACCCTGATGCGAAGATGTGTCCTGGTACCACGATGGAAAAGAAGATTGTCCGTGAAGCCTTCTCTGACATGTTACCTGCCGAAGTGGCTTGGCGACAGAAAGAACAATTCAGTGATGGTGTAGGCTATTCGTGGATTGACACCCTCAAGCAGATCACGGCTGAAGCCGTCACTGACGAACAGATGGCACACGCTGCCGAGCGTTTCCCTATCAATCCACCCAAGAACAAAGAGGAATACTACTATCGCTCCATCTTTGCTGAGCATTTCCCCAGCGACTCTGCCGCACGCAGTGTACCCAGCGAAGCCTCTGTTGCTTGCTCTACCGCTATCGCCCTCGAATGGGATGCTGCCTTCAAGGGCATGAACGACCCCTCAGGCCGTGCCGTCAAGGGTGTCCATGAACAAGCGTACTAGGAAACGGTTCGATTCAAAGAAGAAGTAAGCCTGAGCAATCGCCCAGGCTTTCTTTGTTACTATCGAGCAACGTCTCCTTTTTAGTAAGATTAACACATTCTTAATACAATCTTTCCTCCATCTTTCCCAAAGATATCGTCACCGATGACTTTGATGGAGGCAGGAAGGGATAAAACCAGATATCCTTCATGGAACAAGAAGGCTTGGTCACAGATTGTCAGCGTTCCGTCAGGAATAATGTATTCATGCTCAATAAAACCCTTTCGAGCATAGAGAAGACGTTTCCGGTCCTTCGAATAGACGACATCGTGTTCATCGATGTAAACCTCATCGTCGGACCACGTCTCATTAGGGTCTAGTTCTTCTGGTACATAGGGCCTGTCCCAGAAACTAATTGCACCTACAGTATCTGTTCCTCCTAATATGGCATCGAATGATTCTTCTGGGAGTGTGTAGGGGAGATAAAGACATTCTAACTGGTCACACCCAATGAAAGCCAGTTTATCAGCACTTTCAGTACCTTCCCTCACCTTGTAACACTTCACATCGGCGCATTTCAGCAGTCGTTTGCCGTCTTGACTATAGACAGCCCCATATTCATCAACGACCCCGTTGGAGATCTCTGCCTCCAAAGCTTCACTGCGAATACAATTCTCTGGATAAGGCCAGTTCCAGTAGTTGACCTTCAATCCTTTAGGCGCATAACGCATAGCTGCATTGCTTATGAGTTGGTCGGTGTACCATTCAACAGTATAAGGAATATCAACCTCTTTGAGATGAGGCCGATTCTTAAAGGCCGTTTCGTCTATTTCCTCAACACCCTCTGGAATACGATAGTGAGGGATATCTGGAACTTTAAAGAGGGTCTTCCCGTCATTGGAAATGATGGCACCGTATTCATCATACAGGTTTCTATAGATTATACCTTCCATTTATTATCTATTATAGATGTCTGTCCTTGGATTTTGGTTACAAAGTTACAAATAAAATATTTCCCACGAATAAATCTTATACGTATATATGGGGGACCTTTTATTTTGTATCTTTATATCTTTGCACCCGAAATTAAACATTTATATATGAGACAACTGAAGATTTCTAAAAGTATTACCAACCGTTCTGACGAGGCACTTGACAAGTACCTTGCTGAGATTAGTCGCGTACCTATGATTTCCACTGAGGAGGAAGTGGAACTGGCTCAAGCCATTCACAAAGGAGGTGTAGTAGGGGATAAGGCCAAAGAGAAACTCGTGACTGCTAACTTGCGTTTCGTGGTTTCTGTTGCCAAGCAGTATCAGCATCAAGGTGTATCTCTCTCTGACTTGATTAACGAAGGGAACATCGGCCTGATTACTGCGGCAGAAAAGTTTGATGAGACGCGTGGTTTTAAGTTCATCTCCTATGCTATCTGGTGGATTCGTCAGAGTATTCTCCAGTCTATTTCTGAATATAGCAACATCGTGCGCAGACCGCTGAACCAGATCATGATCAGCAACAAGATAAAGAGTGCCACCAATGCTTTCCTTCAGAAGTATCACCGCCACCCCTCTGCTGAGGAACTGAGTGAGCTGATCTCGATGGAGATAGACAAGATAGAGGTAGCCTTACAGTCTGAGGCACATGTGACCAGTATGGATGCACCCATCACTGACGATGAGGGATCGACGATGAATGATACGTTGGCATCATCATCTGATTACGATACTGACAGAGCAATGGATTACGAGTCGATGTACAGTGATATTATGCAGGTGCTTGGTGAAGTCCTCAACGATAGAGAGCGGAAGATTGTCATTCAGAGCTTTGGTATAGGCTGTCAGGAACGAGGTCTTGACGATATCGGTTGTGAGATGGGATTGACCCGCGAACGTGTCCGTCAGATTCGTGAACGTGGTCTCGATAAGATGCGCAAAAGCAACAAGTCAAGATTCCTTCTGAGACACTTAGGTTAAATGGTTGTCTTATTCACAAAAAAACTACAATAATTGTTTCATAATAATACTTGTATTCTTTTTTTTCGTATATTTGCAACAATTAAATAGGTCGTTATATGGAAATATTCTATCACGGCACCTCTGTGCTATTCAAGAAGTTTGATATTGCTCACGCCCTCGAAGGAGATGGTAAGGCAAAGTTCGGTTTTGGTACATATGTCACCGAGGCTTATACCTCTGCTGCCCACTATGCTTACAACAAGAAGCGTCCTGAGAACAAGGACTATTATGTCTACACCTTGGAAATTCCAGATATGACGGAAGACAACCACCTCTTCTCTGTCCGCCCCGTTCATCCATCCATTATTGAGCGCACCGAGAAGGCGCTTGGTGAACAGGTTCCCGACGAAGTACGTAAGGTAGGTAAACTCTTTCGCAAGTATGTTGGTAACCGCCTTACAGGCAAAAATGGTACCATCAAACAACTAACTGACAAGGCCGACCTCGATGCTGAGAAGGCTGCAGCCAAGTTCTTCAGTGAGATTGGTTTGGAGTACTTCGCCTGGCCCCAAGCTCAGTCAAAGCCTGATGGCCTGACCAATCGTGTGGTTCTCAACATTGACAAGATTCGTATTGTCCGCATCGACAAGGTCGAGCTTGACCCGAAGAAGTTCCAACTCATTGAAGGCTCCGAGAAAGAAATCCCACTTGATAGTTTCTAACACCAAAGATTATGAGTTTCTATAGCATATCCGATTTTATCCGTGAGAACTACCCTGAATACTGGGGCATACAGACCTATCTTGCTGCTGAGTGCGTCAGAATCCATAAGGTGGAAGAAGAGTGGGGGATCTTCAGCAACTTTGGCCATACACCGATTGTTGTTGAGGGAATCACTTTTGATACCAGTGAGCGCCTTTTCCAGTTGATGAAATTCAAGGACGAAGAACCCGTCAAGGCTATATATTATAAGAAAGGTAATCCCAAGATGACCACCAAGCATTGGGAAAAGACCCACCGTCGCGAAGATTGGGGAAAGATGATTATTGATGCCATGAAGTTCTGCCTGACTAAGAAATATGAACAGAGTGAGGAATTTCGTAAAGAACTGGAACGTTCTAAAGGTAAATATATCGTTGAAGACCAGACGGGCTTTACGAAAAAGAATCCTGATGCTTGGGGCGTCAAGTTACAAGGTGACAACTATGTAGGTCCAAGTCTCCTTGGCCGCCTCCTCATGGAACTTCGCGACAACGGGAAGTTGGAATACCATCTCCCCGATGACGCCTTCACGTTCCTTCAATTCTTAAAATAAGCAATCACCAGATTATTGACTATATTTTTCTGCTTATTTCTGTTCTTCGGCCAGTACTAAGGCTGAAACAAAATCATCTGAGCTAATTTTTCCATTAGCCATATCCATTAGTGTCTTAGTATTGACTTTTATAAAGGCAATAATCTGCTTTATAATATTAGGATCTATACTGATGACTATGCTGGTATCCAGTATTGTTGGTGTCTCTGAGATAGAAATTGGTATGAACGCTGTTATTTCTCTTCCAATCCCATTGCGAACAAAAAGCAAAGGTACGTGGTTATCTCTTATGTATGCTTCACCGTCATCCACAAAAATATCTGCATTAATTTTTGTAACATCAGGCTTAAGCCACATATAGCCATACAATTCATCTAAGTCCTGCAATTTGTATTCTGTCCCTTCTATCAATAACGGTTTTATCTCCATATTCTCATTTCATTAGAATATCGTATATATCATCGATTGTTCCCCATCCCTTGGCCAATAAATCTTCCATTTTATAGTTAACCTTTACAGGCTTTATTGGTCCATGACAAACGGGGCATTTAGAGAAATATTCCTCCACTTGCTCTCTTGTGAATCTACCAATTACACGACTTTTTTCTTCTAAAGGTAGTTTCCTAATTCTCTCTACGTCTAAACTACCGTCTTCCTTTAAATATTCCATAATCATTATTTTAGTATTCCAATTCTGGGAAATCAACATCTTCAATATCCAGATCCTTAATGTCAGCGAATGTAATAGCCTTATCCTTTGAATAGCAATAGTCAATAGAAGGCTCATCAGCTATGATCCACGTATTATAAGTGTGTACCGCCTCTGCCCAATTCATTACCCCTGTCTTTTCATTTTTTTGATTGAGCCATTGTTTTATAAATTCCTTTTCATTTTCATAGTCATCCCATGTTTTAATAAATCTTTCTTCATCGTTTAACAGATCAAGGAGGTAAGGCTTGTGCATATCGATAGCAAGAGTTTCTTTCTTAAAAGAGCAATACAAAATAGGCTGATCTAGCCCTATTTCAAATGTCATTATGCCTTCTTTGCTATTTACATCTTCCATCCAAAATGATACACCTTTGTATACATCGGGATTCCCCACTGAAGACAAGGATTCATCATCTTTAGATTTGATATCATGGGGAATAACGCTATGGCAAATAGCCAATCCAGAACCTACATATGCATGCGAGCGTTTGGTAGTAAACTGCAATTCCTTATCTAGATAGCCCCATCTACCATTCAAACATACCAATTCATATAGAAGTCCATCTCTCTCATCAAATGCATCATATATCGCCTCAGTCCTGGATCCATCTTCAAACAAGAAGCCAAACTTTCCATTCTTGATAAAAGGGTGGACATTGCCGTTCCAACTTTCAGAATAAATATCATCCATTTCTATTGGTAAGCGTTCATTTCCATCAGAAGTATACAAGCCAAACTTATTGCCAACCTGAATAAGATATTCATCGTTGAAAAATGATCGTATCCAGTCATAGATGAAGGGAAATACCACCTGCTTATAATCATTTCTTTTGACAAGTCCCCATTTCCCATCCTTTTTGACTGCGACGCAGGCCTTGTCTGAATACAAATCATGCATAACCGCACAACTCTGACAATCATCAAAAATGGCGGGGACAATGACTCTTCCCCAACAGTCTTTCTTACCTTTCTTACTGTTGTGTTTATACTGCTCGTCAGACCAGGGGAAATGGTGCAGAAGAGATTTGTCCTCAAATCGTATTGATAACGCTTCCATGTCAGAATAATGTGGAATTACGGGTCCGTCTAATCGTGAAATTTCTGCAAAGGTGAACGGAGCTTGGGGTAAGTTCAGTTTTTCTATATCTTTGAAGGAATAGACCTTATATGTATCAGAGAAGTTTGTCAATGATTCCAAACTGTAATATCTGGAATGTGGCCATGGATCAGAATATTCTTTTTCCTTTCTTAGTCGAAGGCCATAGTAGGAAACGATTTCGTCCTCCATGTTTCTTATCCACTCTTTAAGGGAATGGATATGCGTCTCATATTCTGCTTTTAGCGCATCGCCATAAGGTAAAAGGTATTCTTTCGTTTTTTCATGCATATATGGAAGTACAGTATCCAGCATAGAGAGATAATTATCGCTCTCAGCTTTAGCCGGTGCCAGTCCAGCTTCTTTCAGAGTCGCGACTAAATCAAAATCCTCGTCAGGCTGTACTGATTCAATGATTGGCCAGCTAAATGTCTTACAGAAGAGCAAAGCATCGTCTTTGCCATAGAGCTTTCTTAGACATTTGTCTACCAACCACATATAGAGAAACATTCCGCAAAACTCAAAACTTTGTTCAGTTGAACACCACGGACCCGCTCCCATATAAACAGCAGGAGAACCGTCAATAGCCAATTGTCCACGTTTATACAGCTTCCTGATGACATTTTGTTCTGTCATTTGAGGAAATGTTCCTCTGGGAATATAATCCCAGCCCTCTATCACAAAGTAGTTACACATGTCAAACATGAACTTCTTCTGATAGTATTTGTCTACGTTCTCGTATGTAAAAGTCAAATCTCTCATTTCTATTCCTGCATGATATTTTGGGAGAACTATTTATTTGTTTGTATTTTTTTCAATATCTTTTCCCTATATTTATTGATAAAGTCCTTTGCAATTACTGATCCTCTTGCTAAGTCTTCCTCCAAAGTGTAATCAACCTCAACAGCTTTCATAGGTTCATGAGATTCATTAAGAGGCAGATGGGATAGATATTCTTTATACTGCTCTTCTGTTAAATCTCCAATGACATCCATATATTCTTCCAAAGGTAGACTGTTAATACGTTCAATATCTAAACTACCATCTTTTTTTAATAGTACCATAACTGTTTTATTTATATCTTAGAATCAATACAACCTAAATCTACTATATTTTCTAAAAAATCACCATCAACGAATGGTGAGCCGACCTACGAGTATCCCATTCTCAGGTGATGTTCTTCTGCTTTTACGAGAGACTCCAATACTCAAATGCTCGATTCCAACAGAAGCAAATAACATAATTATTCTGTTTCTGCTGCAAAATTATAGATTTTCTTTGGTTAATACACCTTGTTCTATACGTATAAGAAAACCTGAGGATAAATGAATATCCTCAGGTTGTCCACTCTATCTAATAGAGTCAAATGTTATAATCTTCATAATTCATATCAAAAGGCCTTTGTACAATGACTTATAGTCATACGTCTGAAGGAGAATGCCAAGTTCTTCTTCGTTACTAAATTGATTCTTGTAGATGAAGAATCCGTACTCGTCAGGAGCTTGAAGAATGACAAAATTGTTGGTTTCAAGTCCTTCATATAGAACTTTTGATTCTGCTTCAAAGTATTCATGCCTTACTAATATAGATTTCTTATCATATAACAATTGCTCGTTTGAATGATTATCTTTATATGGCATCTTTAGCCATTGAGCAGCAGTTTTGAGATCTCCCATCTGGTTAATTATGAAGTTTCGTATTTCTTCAAATCGACCTTTATTGATATGTAAACCCAAAAATTCAAATTGTATCTTCCCTTTGGGAATGTTCAACAAGCTATTCTCTGTAATATCACCATGAATGTTGACCTCGTCAACGATAGATTTGAGGATATCGATAGTTGAGATTTCCAAAATATCAACTATGCGAAGAACTGAAGTCCTCTTGGATTCATCCTTTAGATTGTCATCAAGATAATCAGATACAGCCTTAGCTGACAGATTTCCAAAATGCTTGATGTAGCGTATACGGCCAGGCCTTCCCAACAAATTGTTATTAATGTCCAAAGTGTTCGTCGTAAGTATAAACACCTTTCGTGTTTTCTTATAGACGCTCTCAATCATACGAAGAAGAACATCATCCTCTTCATCGAAGGATTTTTCTGCCTCGTCAACTAGTACCACACACTCAAACTCCAAATCTTGAATGAAGTATACAAGTCCCATAATAGGCTCCGACACAATAATCACAGGGAGTTTCAGCTTATTACACAACAACTTGGCGGCAATCGTTTTACCCGTGCCCTTTAACCCATTGAATACAACCCCAAGGTTCCTGCCTGAGTTTCTGTATTCAGGATTATGCCACGTGTCTTCTACCAGTTTGAAGATGTCATCACATCCCAGATCATAAATCTTGAAATCAAATGTAAATTCATCGTCAATACGTTTCAAACCAATACGATTGTCTTCCTTGTTTACCACATTAAACACTCCATAACCTGGTGTCGTTTTTAGCGTGGTTGTTCCTGTGACAGGATAGAAAATCCCGTCTTCATTAATCCATTTCTGACTCATAATTATTATTCTTTTAGTGATTAAAAATTTAAATCTTCGTCTGCAAAGGTAGTCCTCTCCACCTGAGCATATACGAATACATATACAAAGCGGTTGCTATGGGCTGCAGATAGTAACCCTCAAAATAGCCATTTTGACTGATGTCCGTCTCACAAAAACGGTCGAACACATCCTTGGTCATGCCTCTGAAGCTGATTTGATAATCATGCTTCTCTACACGGATGTTTACGAGTACTGCAGGAAGTCCACTCACAGCAATTCTCACATTGGGATTCTGCTCCTTTGCTAATTGCAACAGGCACTTGAATATCTGCTGTTTAGCTTGGAACATCCTTGTAACCTGTTTCTGTCCGAACGATCCATGTTGGTTACATTGGTTCACAAAGGCATTCACGACGTTCGCTGCACAAAGGAAATGAAAGATATCGAGCAACTTTACAGGCTGATCGGAGATGACGTTAAGTGCATCTTCCAATAATGTGCGTGGTATGCGCTGATACCAAGGCATACCTTGATGAACCTGATTCTTCACCTTCTTGGCCTTCTTGTTACTCTTACCTTTAACAGCTTTGAGTTTCTTCTTCTGCTCCTTCATAGTCTTTCCATACAAAGGAGGATTCAAGGCTACACGCTCAATTCGGTCGAAATGCCAGTCAAGATGATCATTGTATAGCAAGCTCACCAAAGTCAGCATTCTTTTCTCAATCAGACGCTTTTCAAGAGTTTCCATGGGCATACTCAATATCAATGAGCGTGCAGAAACCACATGCGTACATCCGGATTCATAGCCAATGGTATTCCCATCCTTTTCAAAGTCCTGATTAAAGAAATATACGATTGTCAGGTTCTTACAGATACCGTCATGATACTTGGCCAACTCAAGGGCTTCACGCTTGCTGAAGGCATACATCAATAGTTCGTTTCTATTCGAGTCTGCTGCCAAAACACTCACATTCTCCCCTTCATCCGTCTTTACGGTAGCCAGAAGCTGCAGCTCTGGTCGATAAGCCTCCAACAATCTGAGCAAGATATAACGAGCCAACAAGTTGTTGATATAGGCAGAACGGTTGGCATATAATGCTCCATAGTCATCATGCTCAAACATGTCTATCACCTGTTGGAAATAGTCCTCATGGTCAGAATAAATCGTCTTAACATGATGATGGTCCATTACCACCTTGAACTTGTTGTAGCCCATCAGCAGGTTATGCCACTTGTCATCAAGTTGCGTTACCTTAAGTACTGCATCGTACACATCATGCCCGATACACTGATAGTCATAAGAGATGTCGTAGTGATAGGTATTACCGTTGATGGTAATCTCACCCGACATAGGCTGTTTGTCGTTTTTCAGGCCAACAGCCTCAAACAATTCATAGGGAACCAGGCTCCTTTCCAGTTTCTCCATCATTGTTTTGCGGTTAGCATGTCCCTCCAACCACATCTCATAATTGTAGATGTAACTCATATTACACTTCGTCTTTGTTTGCGCTGTTTATGGCCAGCACAAGGGTTTTACATAAGGGTTTTGGAGAAGTATCCTGACCAGTCCATAAACATGGTCATCGACGGGATGGTAGGCACCCTTATTCAGCCCTTTCCTGACAGTCAATTATGAATTCCGCTGCAAAGGTATAAACTTTCTTTCATTTAACACCTGCTATTTATAGGTATAATAACAGTTATTTATTTCAATTCTTCTGCTTATCTTTGCGCAAAAATATGTTGATATGGAAATAAAGAAAATTAACTTGCCGTTTGATGTTAAGACAAATGATATTCTTATTGCAAAGGCTTCTGAGGATAATATGTCAAGAGTAGAAGAGTTTGTAACTAACTATGCTGCTGAATATATGGATTCTTTAAATGATGATATATATGTGTGCTATCAAAAGTTAGGAGATACTATACAAGTAGTCGGAACTTTTTGCTTCAGTGTAAATATGCCGCCAGTTGATGGTATTGGGGATAACATTAATTGTAATGAATTAGGTTATTTAATCGTTGATTTGCGTATTTTGAATTTCGAATGCTTACAGCGTGTTTTTTCTCTAATTTTTCCTTTGCTTGTTAACAGAAACGATGATAACGATGAATGTATATGGTTTAATTTTCAAGGTTCTATAAAGGCAAGAAGAATTGAAAAACTATTTAAAACTTGCAGAAAATACTATTTTCAAAATGAATCAGTATATTTTGCTTCGAAAATAGTAGAAATTGAACAGCAAATAGAAGAAAACAATCGTAGGATTAATGCATTACTAAATAACTGAATTTTAAATGCAGTCATTTCTGACTGCATTTCTCATTTAGAGTCAACAAGTATATAGTTACCTAATAAAAAGGGACGAGTTTTTTTATTCACAATCATTGATTTTCTAACCACAAAAGGAAAGTTTGGTGGGTTGTAATAAATTGTATCTCCAATTGTGGGGAAACAAAATGTATTATCCGAATCAACGTCCTCAATCTGTTGATTCAATAGTTTCGTCTTTAATTCTCCCATAGAGGATATGTGGCTTTTCTTAATCGTTGTATCTTTAAATTTGATTTTTTTCAATGCAATTGAGATCAAATAGGATTCCAGTAAATCCATACATTTATGCATTTCAAGTATCAAGGCGTTATGATCTTCATCCGGATTACCACTTTCTGGATTATCTTTTGCACTGCTGAGTAAGGAACTCAATCCTTGTATTCGCTTCATCAAATCTTGATAACTAAGTAAGATACTTCCAATTCTCATATTCTTTCTATCATATGGTCGTTATCACGTAATCAGAATAGTTCTTTTTCTGCCCGTTTTAGAAGTTCCATCTTTAAATCCAGCAATTTGTACATAAGCTCTCTCACATCTTCAATTAACACATCTCTAAAGTATGTGCCATTCTTGGGAGTGCTAACTATTTCTGCTGATTCTAGCATGTCAAGCAAACGCGAAGCTCTATTATAGCTAATGCCGAGACTACGTTGTATTAGCGATGTACTTGCAGATTGATTCTCAACGACAATTTTAGCGGCATCCTTAAACAATGGATCGGCATATTGAAACACAAATTTTCCTACTTCAATCTTCTCCTTTTCCTTTGTCTGATTATTAATTACGGGTAGAATAGCCTGAGGACAAGGTGCATTCAGACTAATTAGTTTACCGCATAGTATGGGTATATCGCGATCTTCATTTACATTCACTCCGAGAACTTTAATAGGAGCTCCGCCACAGACAAACAACATTTCGGCATCAGAAAGTTGATCTACACCAGTATTGTCGAGTATAATCCTTGCCTCTCTTTCTGTAGCCGTCTTAAACGCAATCCGACAAGGGAAATTAGCTTTTATAGAGCCTGTCAGAACTTCTGGTATGGGACGGTATGTTGACACGATGATATGTATACCTACAGCTCTTGACAGTTGTGCCAGTGAAGCCAAGGGCTGTTCGAATTCCTTCCCTGCAGTCATCATAAAATCACCAAGTTCATTGATGACAACCACGTAATACGGGAGGATTCCCTGGTCATTAGTGAGTTTGCCACTTTTTATCTTTGAATTATAGTCATCAATGTTCCTGCAGTTGGTGTCACGCAAGAGATTATATCGAATATGCATTAACTCGTTGAGACTTTCAAGAGCATTTACACCATCACTCACATCCGAAATGATTGGATCCTCCAAATAGGGTAGGCGAGCCAGATAATGTGATGATAATGGTTTATAAGCAGAAAATTCCACAAAGCGTGCATCTATCAAAACAAATTTTAGTTCTTCTGGACTGTTCTTTAGGAGTAAAGATGCCATAATTACATGAATGGTGTTACAGATTCCTTCATTAGGTTTACCTGCAATTATTACATGAGGCATCTTTGAAAGATCAAACATACATGGACTGTTGTCTTCTGCTTGTCCTATAATACAAGGCAGCCTCATTGAGGACTCTAGAAAGTCTTTCGAATTCAACAGTGCGTCAAGGCCAACTTTTTGGGGGGATGGGTTTTCTTGATTCATATTAGTTATTCTTTTCTTTTAATTCTGTTTCAATTTGTTTTCTAACTTTATGTTTCTAAGTTTACTTCTGCTCATATTGTTTTATATAAATAATTCTTGTATTGCTTTCGTTCCTAAACGTTCAAATTCGTCCATAGTCATAACTCCTTTATCTTGTCGAATTAGATATTCTAGCCACTCTTCATCAGAAAGTTCAGCTTCGTTTTCATTATCTAAATGATACAAAGGAGTACTTTCGTTCATAGTTTTAATAAAATTCATCTGCTCATCAACTTTCATATTCTCCAAAACATGAGCAATATTATCCATATCTTACATGTACTTGTTTCTCGCTTGCAAAATTATAGAATTTCTTTGGATGATACACCCCATTCTATACGTATATATTCAGGATTTATATGGAAATAAGTTTTTATCTTTGCAACCAGAATCACATCAATCAGCATGAAGATTATACACTTATATTTATAGACTATGCAAAAGAAAGTATTATTCCTATTCCTTGCCCTGATGATGGGCACAGCCGTTCAGGCACAAGAGATTGAGAAGGTCGACAAGTTCCCTTCTGGTTATATCAATGGCGTCTTTATGAGTGAGGCTAAGTTCAAGACTATCGATGGCGTCCTCTATGCCGTCGGCTACGAAGGCACAAAAGACTGGATTCTGGTACGCTATCCGGCAGGCAGTCGCAACGACACCTATACCGTCCATCCCTACTGCCGACGTATTGCCAGAGGCGCCTTTGAGGGAGCAGCCTATCTGAGAACCATTTACCTCCCAGAGACTGTCAGCTACATTGGCGACAATGCCTTTGATGGTTGCACATCCCTTCAGGGTATCTACTTCGGCGAAGGCAATACCTCAGCTGTCAGAGACATCGATGCCAGCAGAAACTCAACGAGTGACGATGCATATGAAATAGCTCGTTACAACCTCTCTGGTCGACCCTGCAAGCCCACCGACAAGGGTGTACAGATTATCGTTTACTCCGATTACAGCACCCGGACCATCATTATCAACTAAAACTGATAGTAACTATCTTATACGTATATATTCACGACCTATATAGAATAAAATCCCGAAATTTGCACTGCGAAACATAAAATCACAGTACAATGACAGCAAAACTGACTAACAAGATTACGCTACATGCTCGGGGCGGTAAGAAGCTCATGAGCGAGTTATTGACAGAAACCCGTAAGTACATCGAACAAGCGGAACATACTGACGTAGAGTCCCTGCGTCAGTTCCTGCTCACCAACCCGGAACGTCCCCTCATCGCGATGGGACACGGTGGTGCCCACTCCTCTGCTTCGTATGCAGCACTGCTCTATGGAACCAACTGCAGCCTGGGTAGGGTGGTGACCCCGTATCAGGCCAACTCCCTCTCTGACGCCACCCTTCGTAACTCGAAACTCTTGCTCGTCAGCACGTCGCTGAAGAACCAGGATGCCGTGTATATTGCTAACCGCATGACTCGCGTGAACCCAGAACACAGTTGTGCCTTGACGATGTCACACGACGAGAACACTGTCATGAAACGCATGCAGAAATCCAATCCCAACAGCGTTATCTCTCATCCCTTCGATCGCGCCAACGGATTCATCAGCGTCAATGGCACCTTCGCGTACTTCTCCTTATTATATAAAGCCTTCACGGGCGATGCCGACTTCTCGCGTAAGCTGGCTCTCTCGTCTGCGTCTGCCGATAACTACACCTATCGTTGCGTCGATGGTATCACCACACCGCCAGACCTCAGCACCATCACACAATTCACCGTACTGTATGGATCATACGGAGAACCCGTAGCCCACAAGATGGAGAGCAACATGACCGAAGCTGGACTGGCCTCCTGTGTTATCTCTGACTTCCGCGACGAGTGTCACGGACGCTTCCTCTCACTCTCTAACTTCATCAGCAGTCCCAAACACCCACAGACCGACTGTGCATTGGTGCTGTTGGTCACTCCTCGAGAAGAAACCGTTTGTCGCAACCTATTGAACCGTCTGCCTGGTCATCTGCCTGTTATCATCATCCGTACCGATATCGACACCCCTCTGGGTTCTATCGACCTGCTGTACAAGATGAGCATGTTCACCTCAGACTTCGGTGAGCAGTATCGCCATTCCAATCCCAACGACCCCAACAACCTCGGGGGCATTGACAAACGTCTCTTCCGCGACCATGTGTCCTTCCGTGAAGACTTCAACCAATACGGACCCCTGAAGTTGTTATACGTATAACTACAATTCTTCTCTGCCAGATTTTTCTTACCTTTGTCACCAGTTTGATATATATAATATGAATAAGGTAAATGAAACGATTGGGCTGACATGCCTTGGTGTGGGAACCTTCCCGCTTGATAATCTGATGGTGAAGCATTCGAAGGATGATGTTGAGGCTATCTGCCAGCATGTGGGCGGAACGGCTGGTAATGTGATGACGATCCTTGCTTGGTATGGGTGGCATACACTTCCTGCTGCTCGTCTCGATGACTCTAAGGAGGGTCTGCTACTGAAGACCGATATGGAGGCTTATGGCTGTGATACACGCTATGTCACCAACACTCCTGATGGAGGGACGACCATTCTCGACATTGTTCATAAGACTGGGCGTGATGGTAAGCCAAAGATGACGTTGACACCTCACTCGCCTCGTGGAGGACGCTTCGTGAACTACCGCTTCTGGACACTGAAACAGGCGCAGGCGCTCTTCGACTCATTGGAGGAGATGCCCGACGTGTTCTTCTTCGACCGCTGTGCTCCTGGAAACATCCTGCTGGCCAAGCTGCTCCGTGAGCGGGGGGTGCTGGTGTACTATGAACCGAGCGAGCCTGTAGACCGCAACTTCCTCCGTGCCGTAGCTACTAGTGACATTGTGAAATTCTCCAACGAGAGGCATCCTGATGTCTCGTTCACAGAGGGTTTTACTGACAAACTCTTCGTTCAGACAATGAACGAAGAAGGACTTCGCTACCGTCTTAGGGGAGGGGAGTGGAAACAACTTGAACCTGTCTGGAACCCTCACTTCATCGATGGTGAGGGCGCAGGTGACTGGACTTCCTCCACCTTCATCCATGCGTTTGGCAAGAAGGGTCTTCCTCGCATCTCAGACATCCAGCCTTCCTTACTTGAAGACTGCCTGATGGAGGCTCAACGTGTGGCTTCTGAGAGTGTTTCATACATTGGTGCTAAGGGACTGATTCATCATTAGCCCCTTTACCCTCAACAATATTTCTCTTTTTTGTATCTCTTTTTGAAAGTTTTTTGTATATTTGCAGGAAATAACTAAAAATTCCGATTATGAAGATTGTATACAGCCCTTATTATTGTGGAAACTACTATTTGAACATGCAAGACAATCAGGTTGCACTTGATGTTCAGGTCTTGGAAACACAAGGTCTACTTACTCAATTGGCTCTGCATGCTGGTATCCATCAACAGATACCGCCATATCCAGATCGTCTGGCTTCCTATCACAAAGCTCTATTGGAATATGATAAAAGTAAAAAGGATAATATATTCCATCGGAGTATTAAAATAGATAGTATGAGCGTGGCTAAGACGCTGCTTCGTTGGAGAGATAATCTTGCATTATGTGGTTGGAACAAACAAGTTATATTGCAGGGATGTAAACGCCTTAATACCTTAGCGGAGATTGACAACTATTACCTTGATGATAGTATTTCCTCTTTGATGGCAAAACTTACATGTCAGATTCATTTGATGGAATCTGGAGATGTAATCGTTCCTCAAACTTATAAGAATCTTATTATTGAGATTCCTTGTCAACTGGATCTCTTGCCTGATTATATCAAACCTTTACTGATATCGTTACAAAGACTTGGTACCATCATTGAGGAAAAGGTTGATGACACCACTTCAGTCCCAACAACCATTACAGAAATACATTTCTTACAACAATGGAAGGCTGAAGCTTGGCTGACTCAACTTCAGCCAACAGCCTATGATGTGTGGATTAATACAGACAACAAGCGCCTCGACAACTGGTTCCATATGTCGGGAAATCCTGTGTGTGGTAGTGAGATGACATGCACGAACCCGCAAATTACCCAGTTATTCCTTCTCGCCGTTCAGCTGTTCCAGCGTCCGCTAAACGTGAATACGCTTCTTCAGTACCTGTTTCTCCCTGAATGTCCGCTCGACAGACGATTCTGTAAAGAGTTGGCCAAAACAATAGTCAGCGAAGGTGGTTTCTGTAACAAAGAGGTTCAAGATTGCATCAATGCCTATATTTTGAAAGAATTCAAGGCTGAAGATGACGAAACTCCTCAAGAGAGTACTAAGGAACAACGCGAGGAGAATTATGTTACTTATCTTCCTTTTGATCTGAGGAAAGACGATAGTACATTACCTTTAGCAGAGGAATCTGATGCAGTTAATGTTAAAGCACTATCAAAGTTTCTGTCTTCAATCAGTTCTTACGCATCAAATAAAGCTTTGAAGATTGCTGCTGTACAGCCTTATGATGCTCGTATTGCTCAACTAAGGAATGTTGCTGAGATGACAGACGCATTATTGAGTCAGATAGGCACATTGGTAGAAGGAGAACTTTCTTTTACAACGCTGAGTCAATGGGCACAATCACTTTATGAGGATGGCGACTTTACGCTTTATCACGCCCAAACAGGTAGCAGTCAGCTCATCAATCGTCCCTCAAATATGATAGGCAAGGCTGCGAAAACTATCTGGTGTGATTTCTTTGGCGACATCCCCAATACTTTGTCGACAGAATTTCTTTCCAATCACGAAGTGGAGCAACTGAAAGACCAGGGCGTGATGCTGTGGGACAAGCAACATGAAAATGATTTCATGCACTTGATGCTTGCTCAGCCAATATACAAAACAACGAATGAACTTACTATCATCACATGCGATCAGCAGGGAGCTACGAAGCTTCCCCAACATCCGTTGTATCTCCAATTGCCATTTATTACCAAAACGGATAAAGGCGATGATCTCTATAAACGTATTGCAACGAAGGAGATTGAGGCAGTTGATAACCATCGCGAAGAGGATAACATGGAGATTCGCTTTGATGCAGGGAAACATCCTGTTACTTGGCGCTCTGTAGAGAGCTATTCTGCTTTGGAGAAACTCCTACAGAATCCTTTTGACTATTTCATGAATTATACCCTTAAGTTTACTGACGTCAGCGAAACGGAAATCAACATCTTCCTGACCTATGGTAATGTAGCTCACGAAATAGTTGAAACGTTATTTACTGCCGACAGAGACGATGTACCTTTGTATGATTATGTGGACAGTCATTACGAAGAAGAGTTTAAAAAGGCTCTTTTGAAGAAGGGGGCATTGTTGTTGCTTCCGGAGCACCATCTAGACAGAGAACGACTAAAGTACCTGCTTCGAGGTAGTGTCCGCAAGTTGGCAACAATTATTCATGAGAATGGTCTGACAGTCATACAATGTGAGCAGAAAGAAGAGCAAGATATGAGATTTAAAGGAGATATTATCCTCCAGGGTTACATTGACATGCTTTTACGCGACATGGATGGCAATGAGGTGGTCTTCGACCTGAAGTATGTGTCAAAGAAGGACAAGTACAAGACGATCCTTGAGAACAATCGTGCCCTGCAGTTGGCTATCTACAAAGATATGCTGCTCCATCATGATAATCCCTCTGCATCTGTTCGTACAGCTTACTTTGTCATGCCTTACGGAATACTCTTTAGTACAGATGAATTTTTTGGGGAGAACTACAAGCGCATCGCCCCGAAAGTTCCTGCTGAACTCATGCCCCAGTTGCGTAATGGTTATGCAGAAAGGGTCAAGGAAATCAGTGAGGGCAGAATCGAGACTGCAGACAACCAGCCCATTCTTGACCTTGAATATGCACAGGCAGGAGAAGTCTATCCGCTGGAACAGGAAGGTAAAAGAGTATTGGACGAAACGACGGGTAAGCAAATAAACATTAAAATAAAGACCGAGAATAAGTATTCGGTTTATAAGTGTTTCACCATTTAAAGACACAAGCGTATTATGACAAAGACATTCATTAGTGCTGGAGCTGGCTCTGGCAAGACATATAGAATCACAACCGATGTAGCGAAGATGGTAGCTGACAAAGATAACCCATTGAATCCAGAACAGGTTATCATGACCACCTTTACCAAGGCCGCTGCACAGGAGTTGCGTGAGAAAGCCAAGAAAGAACTTGCAAATCTTGGTCTTCATCGCGAAGCACAACAGATGGAACATGCCCTAATTGGAACCGTCCACTCAGTGGCAAACACCTTCCTGACAAAGTATTGGTATTTGTTAGGTATCATGCCTGATGCGGCTGCAATGGAGGAGAATGAACTCCAGCTATATCGAGATCATTCTCTACGTGGATTGCTCGAACCCAAAGACCGTACTTTCTTGTATCATTTTGCAGAGACCTATGAAATCGGATATGATTTTGGTGAGCACAAGGCAGGACTCAACTACGAGTTTTGGAAAAAAGACCTCTGTAAAGTTCTCGACTACATCCAGTGGTATAGCATCAACGAGGAACAATTGCTGAAAAGTATTGATACCACTGAGAGTTTCATCAAATGCTTGGAACCCAAGGACAATTCTTCATTGATGAAAATTGCTCAAGAAGTCATTGATGATATTGTGGAGGTTATAAACAATTTGAAAAGACTTACCTCAAAGGCATCGGAACAACTTGAACGTATAAATGGTTATCAAGGTCGTAAGCTCTCTGATGACGAATTAAAGGACCTAGCGAATATAGCCAAAGACAGGTGCAAGGATTACGAAAGTACCATACGGTTTACGATTGCTATGGCTGATTTCACAACGTTTACCAAGGAATCTGCAAATGACTTACGAGAATATGCCCGAATTATCTTCCGTTTGGCTAGTCGTTGGCAGAAAGATTATCGTCAGTACAAGGACGAGCATCATCTCATTGACTTCAACGATATGGAAGAGATGTTTCTTAAGCTTCTCGATATCGAGGAAGTACAGAAGGACATTCGTTCTCGTTATACCCACCTCTTTGTTGATGAGTTCCAGGATTCTAATCCCATTCAGGTGCGTATCTTCCAAAAACTCTCATCTCTATTAAATACGGTGTATGTAGGCGACAAAAAGCAAGCTATCTATGGTTTCCGTGGTTCTGACACTGAATTGACAACTGCTGTTGCTGACAGTATTGGTAAAGAGAATACAGAACATCTAAAGCATTCTTACCGCTCTATAGAGCCATTGGTCAAATTCTCCAATGCTATCTTCTCGCAGGTTTTCAAGAAGATGATACCCGATGAGGTTCAACTCAAAATGCCTGAGAAAAATGGTAATGTAACCCCTGTTGACAAGCCTCTTCGCCTGTGGCCATATAACGGCGACGACGACTTAGCTCTCCAGATTCAACAGATGATTCTCCGCGAAGGTATCGCTGCTAAGGATATTGCTGTATTGGCTCGTACCAATGATGACCTTGACGCGCTGGCAGATGAATTGCGTTTGTTACATGTTCCTGTTTGTCGTGAATCTAATGATATCAAGGAGTCGCGTGTAGGTCGCTTGATGAAGGCTCTGCTGACTCTAGTCAACACACCGTCAAATCAATTGGCTCGTGCGGAGGTCGCTTATCTCACACAGTCTGGTTATCACGTTACGAAGATTATTGAGGAGCGTCTTGACTTTTTGTCAGCAGAGGAAAATGCTCCTTCTGCATATCTGATGGATATTCCTATCTTAAAGCGTCTGATGCAGCTTCGTAGTTTCCGTTCCAGCGAGGATCAGGAAATTCCTACCAACCTGCTTGGCTATCAGAGCATCAGTGCATTAGTGGAAAGCCTTGTCATTGAGCTAGACCTTTATGCTTTGGTACAAAGTTGGGGAAATACTCTGGCAGAAGAAACAAACCTCCAGGTATTGATAGACTTGGCTATGAGATATGAGGACTACGCCACTAAACTGGCCCAACCTGCAACAGTAGCAGGCTTCATAGAGTTCTTCACAGGACAGCAACAGAATGGTGCAGCTAATGAGGATGGTGTTCGCCTTTATACCTACCACAAGTCTAAAGGTTTGGAATGGAAGGTTGTAATCATGTTGTCACTGGATAATGATGCCTCTGATACCAGCAAGATTGTTACACGAAATATGTTGGGATGCCATCATCGTCGTGAGGAACAGCCAACGGCTGAGAATCCCAATCCTCCTATGACCATTTCGTTAGTTCGAAATATCTATGGCAAATCAGATGCAGTAAAAGCGGCAGTTACTGCACGTCTCCAAAAGCACCCTTTATGGGAATCCGTTTCTGAGCACGAAATTGCTGAGAATGCGCGTCTGCTTTACGTGGGTGTAACTCGTGCCCGAGAAATACTGATACTTGCACCCAAAGAAAAGGATGGTGCTGTCAGTCTTGATTGGTTCCGTTCTGTGGGTGTTGGCAACATCACTCAGACCTTTGATGGAAACGACAAACAGGATTTCTTAGGGATTGGCATGCCATTCTATATTGAGCGTATTGATAAAGACAATCTTTTGGAGTGGCCTGAAGAATCCATGAACCGAGTTCATGATATGGCTGCAGAATATTCACCACTCAACAACATGCTTTATGTATCTCCCTCTAAAGCGGGAAATACTCCACACAACATTGTGCCTATCAATGCAAAGGAATGCCGAATGCATGCTAATAGTAACGGACAGGATGCACTCATGGGTGACTTTATCCATCAGGTATTCTGCTGTTGTGATGATGGCATCAGTGTTGAGCGCATTACTCAGCTCCGCGATACCTATGGATTCACCGACAAGAATATGTCAGAGCCTGGTCGATTATTGGATTCTTGGAAATACTTGATTGAGACGCTGGAAGCAAAATATGGAAAAGCCATCAAGCGCCATCACGAAAAGCCTTTCCGTCATCTGGATTCAAATGGTCACATCGTTAGTGGTTATATCGACCTCATTTGGGAAACAGAAGATGCATATGTCGTTGTTGACTATAAGACCTGTCCAGGTGATTACAGCCTCGTGTTTGATCCTGTCAGCGAACATTATGCAGGCCGTCATGGTAATCAGCTCGACTGCTACCAGCGTGCACTCGAAGCCGAAGGAAAGAAACCAGTTGCAGCTCGTATCATCTATTATCCTGTGACTCAATTTGTCGTAGAAGTAAAGTAATGAAGTAATTAATAACCTATTAATATAATTATGAGAGTAACAGATAAACACGTATGCTTTTGGAGTGAATGGCCAAGCAATTGGCATCCAGCAGAATTTGACATTGAAGTGAACGGTGTAAAGTGTCACTTCTATAATACTGAACAGTACTTCATGTATATGAAGGCTATAGTGTTTGGTGATGAGGAAGTCGCCAAACAGATTCTCGAAGATGGTGATCCAAAGAAAGTAAAGGCACTTGGCCGTAAGGTGCAGAACTATGACGAACAGGTCTGGAACGACAAACGCTACCAGATTATGCTCAAAGCCAATGTCGCCAAGTTCAGTCAAAATGAAGACTTAAAGCAATTACTCCTTTCTCCAGAATATGAGGGACATGGATTTGTGGAAGCTTCTCCGTATGATAAAGTGTGGGGTGTTCGTATGTATGAGACTAATCCAGACATTGATGATGAGACAAAATGGAAAGGACTTAATCTCCTTGGTAAAGTCCTCGATGAAACACGCAGAATTATCAGAGAGGATGATGCTATCAATGAAAATCTAAAGGCAATAATATAACCAAAGTTTATCACGATTACAATACGAATGACTTGGAAGATTACGATAGCGAAGAAGAACCATTCGAAATATCGGAAATCCCATTAGATATATTGAAAGAACTTGTATCCCTCAAGAAAGCAGAAGTCATCTCTTTTAAAGAACTGGAAAAGCTCTACAATTCACCAGAATCCATGAAGGTTTTCGAGATGTACGAAGAGTTTTATCCAATAGCAATAGCATAAAAAACAAGGAAAATGATTGTCGTACCAGATTTTTTCTAATTTTGCAACTGTAATCATCAAATAAAAATCATTTAATTATGGCACATCTTTTAGCAATGAATGTTCCCGTGAAACGGGATCCGACATGGTCCGACTGGGCCAAGATGACACGGGCAAAGATTAAATCTGCAGGAGTCCCTGTCAACAAATGGCAATTGTTGTATTACCACATGACTATCCTGTTCCTTGACGATGATGCATGTGCTGAATCGCTCACTCCAGAATTCGCCAAGATGGTGAAGTCCTGTCCAGCCTTACCGATGACCATCGACAAGATCGATGCATTCACTACTTCCAACGGAGCCAAGCACATCATTTATCTGTCATCCACTCAAGTTCCGCCACAGATTTTCACCCTCGCTAAGGATGCACGAATGCTGGCAGACAGTCTGAATGTCGACTACGACAAACGATCCTTTACGCCCCATATCACCTTTGGTGAAATACCGGCTGACCAGATGTCGCTCGAAGAGTTGCAGGCCATCCTGCGATCGCTCGAACAACCAGCGTTCGATTGTCTCATCGAATATGCAGAGCATCGCTATCGTAAGAGTAACGGCACCATCAAAAGATGGAAACTACGTTGATAATCTTTACATCAAGAAAATATTTATTCATCAGCTATACGTATAGAAGGAAGGACTAATTCCCAAGTATTGTCTAATTTTGCAGCCGTAATCATCAAACAAGTGATATATGGCAAAGCAAAAGACAATCAATCGGGAGTTTAAAACCGTGTTTTTCGACTACGACGGGACGATGTTCGACACAGCGGATGCTGACCAATATGTCGCCCGTCAGAAGACGCTGCGCAGGTTCTCACCAGAGTGGGTACAGGCCCGTAAAGAGTATCTTGAGCACATCAAGATGTGCCCGCTCTATGACGGATGGCAGCAAGTCTTCGACTACATCAAAGCAAACAACATCCAGGCAGCCATCGTTTCTGGCAACAATCGTGAAGTGCTGAATGTAGCCGTCCGTCAATACGGTCTGCAGGAAGTGTTCCCCCAAGACAAGATCAACCGCATCGGCTGTAAAGATGTCAACGGCCGACGCATCAGGAAGTCTGGTGGCAATCCCACCCTCTTCGAACACGCCCTGAAACAACTCGGTGAAGATCCGAAGAACGTACTGGCCTTTGGCAATGACCTCTGTGATGCACAGGCAGCCTCCAATGCTGGCATCAAGTCCTACCACTGCCTCTGGGGGGCTAAGCCAGACGAACTCCCCATGATGCTCGCAGATCCTGACCACCAGTGTATCACCTCTCCACTTCAGATCATTGACATCCTGCGCTCTGAGAAAAACGCTCAGAGATAGGCTGTATGAAAGTATAACCACTAAATAAACAATATATGAAGAAACTATCACTTATTTTAATGGCAGCCTTTCTGCTTATCGGCTGCGAGTGCCCTTTCTCAGAAGAGAAGGACAGTCCGTATTACAAGACCAATGGTAGCCACTTCACTGCCGACAAGTTACCAGGTCTCTGGCAGTGCTATTATCCGATGATTGTAGGTAATGTTGAGTTTAAGGAAGTCCACATGTTCTCCAATGGCAAGGCAGATATCATTATGGAGAACTTGGGAGGATCAGCCTATTATGCAGAAACCTTCAAGTGGCGCTATGATGGTAATTACCTCACATTCACTCAGGGCAACATCACCTATCAGTTCCAAGTCACAGGTTATCTTGCTCCAGAACTCTATTTGCGCGACTCTCGCGGCAAGTATACTTGGGCCTACCGTCGAACCGAAGAGTGTATGAAATAACATTCAAGCATTTATCATCTATACGTATAGCTGGGAGCCCTGTTTGGAATAAAAACGATAATTTCGCCACCGTAAACATTAAATAATTACGAATATGAGTATCAGAAGAAAGCCTTTACACAGAATGAAGCAAGAACGAGAAGACCAAGATGAAATCCTGGAATCGTGGATGAAGGACTACAAGGAACCGGACACATGGACCATCATCTTAGCCATGAACCGTGTGTTGGAATTGGCTGAAAACTCTAGTCTTTCAGAGATGTTCTGGAAGGCATGTGAATCCCCGTTAGCATTCTTACGTCAGGAACTGGGACTCACCAACATCCAGATAGTCGTGCTGTCTATCATGGTGGAGACAGGTGAACCGCTCACATGGAAGAGCATCGGCAACTACCTGAATTGTTCCCGTCTCTCCATCATGGTCTATTCGGAAGAGATAGAGGAAATGGTTGCCAAGCGCTGGATTATTCGCAGGGGTGTCCACGAGATTGGCGGGTTCTTCCAGGGTTTTGCCCTTGTTCCTGGTGTGGTAACGGCTCTTCGCCACAACAAGGCCTTCGTCCCTGAGAAGATTGACGGGCTGACCGAGCAGCAGTTCGTTGATAAGTTGGAAAAACATATCAACAAGAACATAGACAACCGTCATGTCTGCTTTGAGGACGATGAGGAGTGGATGATGCAACTGGTCAAGGCAAATCCCGAACTACCTCTCTGTCGTGAGGTGATGAAGTACGACGATGACATTCACGTGCAGTCGCTCTTGCTCATGATAGTCTTTGACTATGCCCAGTGGGAAGGCTCAGATGGAGAAGGACTTCAGTTTCAGACCATCGACAATCTCTATCCGGATGAGGGCGATTGTGAATTTATGCGTATTTCACTCCGTGAAGGCAACCATATCTTGATGGCAGATGAGCTTATTGAGCACAAGTGTATTGACGGTCAGGTCAACACAGACCAGTACATGCTCACACGGAAGGCAAAGACCGAGTTACTCTCTAACTATAAGCCCAGCCATTCCAGATGCAATCGTCAGGCACCCAACGGCCGTTTGCTTAAGAGTCATAAGACCATCAAGGAGAAGTCGCTATTCTTCAACGACTCCGAGCAGGAGCAGATAGACCGGCTGACCAGTCTGCTTAGTAAAGAGAACCTGCCTTCCGTTCAGCAACGATTGGAGGAGCAGGGCATGCGCAAGGGCTTTGCCTGTCTGTTCTATGGTGCACCTGGAACGGGTAAGACAGAGACGGTGATGCAGATAGCCCGTCAGACGGGACGTGACCTCATGCAGGTGGACATCGCCGGACTCCGTGACAAGTTTGTAGGGGAGAGTGAGAAGAATATCAAGGAAGTGTTCCAACGCTACCGTGCCCTCTGTCGTAATAGTACGGTGATGCCCATCCTCTTCTTCAACGAGGCGGATGCCATCATCAACAAGCGTTCGGAGAATGTCGAGCACTCTGTCGATAAGATGGACAACGCCATGCAGAACATCATCCTGCAGGAGATAGAGGACCTGGACGGTATCCTTATCGCCACCACCAACCTGACGAGCAACCTCGACAAGGCCTTTGAGCGTCGTTTCCTCTACAAGGTGGAGTTCCATAAGCCCGATACCGATGTAAAGGCGAAGATATGGTGTTCCATGCTGAAGGACATCAGTACGGACGATGCCCGTCAACTCGCTTCCCACTTCGACTTCTCAGGTGGTCAGATAGAGAACATTGCCCGCAAGCGCACTGTTGACTACATCCTTTCGGGCAAGGTCGCCGACCTCAACGAGATAGAGTCCTACTGTCAGGCAGAACTCCTTGCCAACAAGAAAGAGCGTCACCATATCACCGGCTTCTCGGCGTAGTGGTGCGCCTTTTTTTGATAAAATTCTTTGTTATATTAAAATCTTTCTTTATATTTGCAACATTAATAAGTATTATGCCTAATCAAAACAACAAATACACACCTTCGCCAGTCGACACTACTAATGTCCAACTGCCCGAAGAGTTGATGGCACTCGCAGAAGCCATTTCCAAGAATGTGCACGAAGTATGGGCACAGAATCGTATGAACGAAGGCTGGACCTATGGTCCTGTACGTGACGACCAGAAACGTCAGACCCCATGTCTTGTTCCCTATGAACAGCTCCCAGAGGAAGAGAAAGCCTATGACCGTAATACGGCCTTTGGCACTCTGAAATTCATCGTCTCACAAGGATTTGAAATACATAAAACATAGCCTATATGAAGACTTCATTCGTAGCTTTTCTGAACAATAGAGGAATTGCCTGTGCCTCTGACACAGATATGACCTTATATGCCCTTTCACGGCAGGAGCCAGTTGCTCTTGCCGTGAATTCGTATTCACCGATTCCATGGAATTTTATTGTTAACTCTTATCTTCGAAAAGGTGATATACAGATTCATGAACTGTTTTCTGACTACGCGAGAGACTTTGCCAGTTATCTGTCAACAGTTGATACGAAACCTAGTTGGAAGTACCTTTCCAGTGATGAGCAGAATATCATATTCCTGGGATATGGCTCAGATGATGTGTTCCCATCAGCCGTTGACATTACGGTAAAATATGATGAAGAGACCAAGAAACTATCTTGTAACTTTGATACCGACCGTAGCATTACCCATCATAATAGAGCTGACTATTTTATGCTGTCTCATTTTGAGAACACACAGCCTGTCATGTATGGAATCGTGGAATCTGCTCGTCAGAAGCTCATTGAAAAGCAGAATACCCTGGTAGAGACCTTCGAAGAGCGAATCATGGAAGCAGTGAAAGGCACAGAGTTTGAAGAGACTGTACAGAAAGAGATAGCAGAATACAAATCCTCATACAACTTTGAGGACGATACGCGCAATTATTCGGGTCATCAGATGAGCAGAGTTGAGACTGCAATAGACTCTTTCAACATTGAAGACTTGGTAAAAGTCGCAGAAGATTTTGTAGATGCTAAAGTACAGATTGACCATCTTAAGAATGGAGGGAAAGGAGAACTCCCCCACACTAAGGAATTGGCGGTCATCACTCGAACAGAAGGAGTCGTTTGGATTAAGCACTGCCTTTATGGTAATTAACTCAAACTATAGACAATTATGACAGCAGTAGTAGGTATATTAAATAAACGAGGCATTGCCATTGCAGCCGACAGTGCAGTTACAATGAACAGAAGGAGGAATGAGAAGATTGCCAATTCCGCCAATAAGATGCTAAGGCTATGCTCTGCCACTCCTATTAGTGTGATGATAACAGGCAGTGCAGGTTTTCTGAGCACCCCATGGGACATCATAGTGAGACGCTATCGACAAAAGCGTGGTGACATCGCTTTTACCACCGTAGAAACTTGTATAGAGGATTTCTTTTCATATATCCCTACGGAAAAAATGTTTCTTACTGAAGATATGGGAAGAGAATATCTCAACAATCAATTAGATAGTTACTGGAATGGAGTTGTCGGTCAGGTTCCAGAGCTTGACAAAGACGAGAACGGGAAACTCAATAATGGTAAGGAAATCCTAAAGGCCTTTAGCAATCGTATTAGTTCTGGCATCAAATATTTCAAGGAATCAGATATCATGCCTGTTTTCCAAGGCTATTCTTTTGATCAATTCAAGGCCTTTTTGGGCAATATGGTCGATATGCTATTCACATTCAAGACAGACGATGATGACGAATTCTCTGTTGACAGTGTCATTGATGGTTTTTATCCCAAGGACATATTGGATCAGATTAAAGACGAATTTACAGAAGGGTTCTATTACTATGTCACATATGGTTGGGATGAAGGCTCTACCCACCTGATATTCTCTGGATTTGGCAAAGATGAAGAATATCCTGTTTTAGTTAAAGTCATGGTAGAAGGTGGTTTCGATTCAAGGGTATGTTATCACATCAACAAAGAAGATATTTACAAGATTTCCGATGAGAAGCCAGTAGCCATTTGCCCCTTCGCTCAGAAAGACATCATGGAAGCTCTGTTAACAGGTATAGAACCATATTATTATAAAAAAATATGCGAAGAGGCAGAACAGATATATGAAAGGATCATTGATCGATTGGACTTTTCCGTACCGTCTAATCCAGACCAGCGCAATGAGTTAAAGAAATTACTGGATGGAGTAAAATACAAAGACCTCATTAAACAGTTTCAAAGATTTGGAAAGAATCTCCGTGCTACAGAAAGAGGCCAGTGGCTCAAATCCCTTCGTGACTATGACTTGCAGGACATGGCTCGCCTTGCAGAAAATTTCATTGCGATAACAAGTTTTGAGCGTCACATGACGTTCTCTCCAGAAGGAGTAGGCGGTCCCATCGATCTGGCAGTCATCACCAAAAACGACGGTTTTACCTGGCTCAACCGCAAGAGCTGGTACCACCACAAAGATGTTGGTGGTCAGTATGGAAAATTAGGAGTATAAAATGCATAAAAACAGCATTTATGAAGACTATCAAGATATTCATTGCCTCGTCAAACGAGCTAGAGAAAGAAAGATTGCTCATGGCTTCCTTAGCCAATGAACTGAGTACCAGACTTGAGAAAGTGGGAATTCAGGTAATTGCTGTTGAGTGGGAAAGTCTGGACGCATCTATGGGCGAGCCGCATAAACAGGAAGAATATAACGAGAAACTTCGTGAATGCGACATGTGTATGGTGCTGTATTGGACCAAGTTTGGTATGTACACCAAGACCGAGCTAGATACGGCTTATCATGAAAAAGTTGCAGGGAAGAATCCCCAGAAGGTTTGGGTATACTTCAAAGAGGTAAATAATCCAGATAAACAGCCATCAGAAGAACTGAGGGAATTCCGCGATTCTTTTCCCACGAAATATGGCCACTTCTATACCCCTTTTGCCAACTTCGACACTCTGAAAGCCCATTTCCTTCTCCAGTTTATGGAATACCAGAGTAAGACTTTACTTGGACAAAACATAGTAGAAGTAAAAGATGGTAAAGTTACTGTAGACGGCAAGGAGTATGTGGAATTACGAAATGTGTCATTTGCTGGAAACAACGAAGAATACAACAATCTTCAGAAACTCATCAAAAAGAATAAGAAACTCCTTGCAATTACAGAACCTGACGATCCCGACTATTCAGAATATGCCTTCGAATTAGCTGAACAACAAGAGAAACTCTCCAAGATGGAGTCTGGACTATGGGATACTGCTTTGATGATAACTCATCTCTGCACAACAAAATGCAGCGAACGTCTTCAAAGGGCAATGGACTTATTTTCATCAGGAGATGCAAAAGGAGCTCAAGCAATCTTAAATGAAGATGAGATAGAAAAAGATGTTCAGCACAACCTTAACCTTATTAAATTAGGAGAAGAAGGCAGAAAAGGCATCAGTATCAATATTGATGAATACAAACTTAAAGTAAGCATCCTAGGAACTGAAATGCTTGAGGGGTGGTTATTCAAGCAATGTGAGCTATACGACCGCATCATCCATTTGTGTGAAGCTGCTTATGGGAACGATTCCATTGAAGTTGCTCAGGCTTTAACAGATGCAGCTCTTCCACTTTATCTTTTGGATAACTACTCAAAACTGTTGGAGTATTCAATGCGTGCCTTAAACATTAGAAAGTCAATCTTAGGCGAAGATAATCTAGACACAGCCCAATCATATAATGATGCCGGAGTAGCTTATGGCAAACTTGGAGATTCCAACAAATATCTGGAATTCGCTCAAAAAGGATTAGAAATAAGAGAAAAGCATGGGGCTAATGATATTCTATTGGCAGAATCATACAATACCGTTGGCTGCGCCTTTGGTGAATTGAATGATAATGATAATTATCTTAGCTACAATTTGAAATCGCTTGAGCTAAGAAGAAAAGCATTCGGTGAGAATCATCTTGAGACAGCAAATGCATATTCTAATGTTGGGAGCGCATATGCAGCATTAGAGCAATATGACAAATATTTAGAATATACTCATAGGTCATACGAGATTACTCGCGAATTGGTAGGAGACAGACATCCTGATATGGCGCGTTGTAACAACAATTTGGCTGCTGCATTTATGTGTCTCAATAAATACCCAGAGGCCATACCTCATTTAAAGAAAGCGTTAGAAATCCAAGTCGAGACAACAGGCAAATACTCAGAAGGCATTCTTGTCTTTTATCGAAATATATCAGTTGCATATGAACAAATTGATGATTTGGACAATGCAATAGAGAACCAAATGGCGGCCGTAGAAGTATCAGAGAAAGTTCATGGTAAGACACATTCATTGACATATGAAACATATAGGAAAACAGGAGACTTACTAGACCAATATGGAGACTACAAACTAGCTTTACAATATCTCTATAAAGCATTTGGCATATACCTTGAAATTTCAAAGGAGCCAGCTTTCGAGATTGCAGACTTGTGCCATGAAATAGGGTCTCTTCACTATGTTTTAAATGATTATAAAAACGCAGAAAGAATGCTAAACAACTCGATCAATATACTTTCGGATATCGATGGGTATGATGATTGGAAGGCAGAATGGATGCAACATTTAGGCCAAGTTTATGAAGAAGCTAAAGACAACAAGAGCGCATTGGAGCAATTTGAACTCAGTCTTAAACTCAAGCAAGAACTGAATATTGATGAAGAGATCATCCACGAGACAGAAGAGAAGATTGCTGCATTGAAAGAACAAATGAAGTCCAACTAATTAAAGAATGTAGCCACTCTATTCGGGTGGCTACACTTAATATTCTACTCTTCCACTATATTATCAAAATACGTTGCCCAATCGGATTCTTCGTAGGCCTTTTGTGATCCTTTAGGCACATAGAGAGTCCTTGCTCCTTTTATTTCAGCACATTCAAATACTCCAAAACCTTCACAATTTAGTTTGGGAGGTTGCTTTGCTCGTGAATGTACGACCTGTAGAGGTGAACCAGTGAATGCTTCTCTTTCAATTTCTACAACAGACTCCGGAATCTCAATCTCTTTCAAAGAAGTGCAACAACAAAAACACCATCTGTCAAGACCTGTTACACCGTTGGGAATATTAATCTTGGTAAGATTGTATGCTCTGGCAAATGCGTTTCTGCGGATTCTCACAATCCCTTCCGGCAAAGTGATCTCACGTAAGGAAGGCATCCCTTCATCTTTAGGAATCCAATAAAAGAAAGCACCAGATGGAATCTCGTCATCATCATATTGCACGTCGTTTAATTGAGCCATACTATGGAAATCATGCATGGTGCCGTATGGTCCATAAAACTCTTTGATCTTTACATCGGAAATATCAAGGAACTCAAGCATCGTAGTGAATGTCTTCAGAAAATAAAAATCTCGGGCATCCATTTCACCATGAATCTTCAGGTTCGTGAAATTTCTTGCAGCAAAGAAAGCCAAACCTTCATCCGTTGCCTCAGAAATTCTTTGGCATTCTTCCATTAGATGACCAGCTTCAATTGTTACTTCTATTAATGGACCTTTACAAATCTTCTTTCCAATAAGCGATTCTATGGTTTCCAATAATTCATCAAGTGCTGACGATATATCTTGTGTTGAATCAATCCAGTGGAACTGATTCAACATTACCTTCAATCCTTTAGTTAGCTCGGTATTATCTATTCTAAAAGGAATAATAGTTTTCCTTTCGTCAAAAGCAGTATTGATTTCGCCTTTCACCCAAAGAGATAGAGATGCAGATTCTGAAAATACAAGAACGACCACTTTTGCTTGCTGAATAGCATTGCCTATTTCATCGCCATATTCACTTCCTGCTGGAATATCTCTTGGAGCAATCCAACACTTGATACCATTCCCTTCCAAATAATCACAAACTCGTTTTGCTATATTACCTTGCTTGCTAGAATAACTTATAAAAATATCGTGGTTCATCTTTCTTTGATATTCAGTAATTATTTAATTGCAAATTTACAACTTTTCTTCAATTTTTCAAGTCTATTACAAAAAAAATAATTCAACACTTGTTAGAAATTCCACTTTTCATGTACTATATATATATAGAAGTATAACTTAAATACAGTAAGAACATGACCAAAATTCAAGAAACAAAAGTACATTTAATCACCGATTATGTTAGCGTTTCATAATTATTCTAGTTTTTTCATTGCTATATTGAATAATTATAGTATATTTGCAGCATGGCAACAGAACAATATACAGAAGATTTGGCAATTGCTCAAAAGTTGTTAGAGCGCGATTCCAAAACTACCGAACAGTTTTTCTTTGAAGAATGTTCTGGCATCTTTTATTTTATTATCAGCCATTTTTATTCCGAGGAGAATAATTGGGAAGAGAAAAAAATGGAACTGATAAATCAATTCTACCTATATGTCATAGATACAAACGCCCTGAAAGGATATAGAGGAGATAGCAAACTTAAGACTTATCTGCGACAAGTTGCTTTTAACTATTTTGGAAGACAGGTAGAAAAAGAGGAAAAAAGGAAAATCGCTGAAACAAAGTTTTATGAGCAAGAGCAATTAGAAAGGATGCTCGAGGATGAAAGGAAAAACATCAAGAGCAATGTCAGACGGGGAATCGCAAAAATGAAAGACGAGAGAAATGCTTTCATTCTTCAAAAAATGTTTGTAGAGGACTTTACCAAGGGAGAAATCATGTTAGAACTGGACGTAAAAGGCAGTCATTTTGATGTTCTTAAAGGTAGAGCAAAAGAAGAATTTACTATTTATTATCTTGAACTAAAAAACGAAAAAAATGAGTAGATATATATTTCCTCCAGAACTGATGGCAAAGTTCTATGATGGTAATGCCACAGCAGAAGAGACCATGATGATTCTTCATGCTGCTGAGAAAGATCCTAAATTAAAGGAAGAGATAGAATTCATGTACTCTTTTCCAGAAGACTTAATGGATGTTGATGTAAGCAGAGAAGAAGTAAAATCTGCGAAAATAATATCAATTCCAATTGAAGAAACTTTATTAATGGCAGTAGAACCACTTTATGATAGTCAGTTGCAGATGACATATTTGCCAATGTGGCGACTAGCTGCTCAGAGCAAGGCATATGGTCAAGACATGAAAGCTCCTAACGACTGTGTTGTACAATGTGAACAATATGTACTCCAGCAGTTTAATATAAGGAAGTCAATAGAAGATCTAAAAGACCTTTCAAAAAAGAATAGATGGTTAAAGGAGGGTGGAACACCACTTCATCATATCGGTCGTCTTCTCTCAGAGCATCAACTCTCTGTCGTACGAAGATATGATTGCAATATAGATATTGTCAATCATGAATTGAGTGATGGTTGCAAGATTATTGTCGCAATCAATGCAGAAAAGCTTAATAGCGACAATGTTAACCATGCTATTCCCAACCATGCAGTTGTTGTAATCTCAATAAATAATCAAGAAGTACGAATCTTCGATCCCCAGAATGCTCAGGAAACATCTTATCCAATCATTAGGTTCATTAATGCATGGAAAGACTCACATTATTATATAGTGTCTGTTACCAAGCGTGGTATTCGCAAATACGAACCAGCTCCCATCGATGCCAGCCATTTCCAATTGTCTGACGATCTCGATGAATTGATAGAGGCCATTGCTGAAAACAATCACGATGTCTGGGCAAAACAGCGAATGGGTGAAGGATGGACTTATGGGAAAGAACGCGATGATAACAAGAAGGAAAACCCAGATCTTGTCCCCTATAGCGATCTTCCTGAATCAGAAAAAGAATATGATCGTAAAGCTGCTCGAGGCATTCTTGAACTAGTTCAACGACTTGGTTATAAGATAGAAAAAGAGGGATAAACTGATTCGTTAACTTTTTTTGAGAGAAATTCCCCGAGATCTTTGTTAGATTTCGGGGTTTTGCTGTACTAAGTATATAGAACGACTCAGTATTAACCTCTTTAAAATCCTTCATAATGAACAAGAACAACATCCAAGAACAGATTAACCAGATGACCATTGAAGAACTCAAAGCCCATCTCGCTCACTACATGGAACGCGACCCCAAATTGAAACCTCCTCTTATCGCAGTGGAGGTGAGGATGAGAGCCGACGACAATGCGAGATGTCGCTACGATGTGCTACTCATCGACGAGGAGGGGGAAGAGACCCCAGTGCAGTTCCACGACCGCTACTCACGACTCCTCTACATCTACTCACTCCTCCACCCTCAGGGCTATCAACGACGCCAAGCCGCTGCCAACAACTACCGCGATCTTTGTCATCTTTACAATACCCTTTACTTCCGCGACAGTGATGCGCTGCTCAAGACCATCGAGAGCACTGACGTGAAGAAACCTGGTCACTTCTTCAACCACTACGTGGCGCAGTCACGTAATGCCGTCCGTCAGGCCTCACCCCTTGCAGAAAGCTTCGCCATCGACCGTCCGCAGTCACATAATGGCAAGCTGCTTATACCCTTTGTCTCTCACGGAGGCACCGTCATTCTCGATGCCTCGCTACGTTTCAACAATGACTAATTCTAAATTGTATTGCGCATGCAGAAACAAATTGTTTTTACCGACCGTAGTAACGACAACGTGAACTACATCCTTAGCAGTATCCGTCCCTCTATGCCTCTCACCACTGAACAAGAGTATGACCTTTGGCAGCGCATGCGTTGCGGCAGTAAGACAGCACGTGAACAGCTTATCGTCGCCAACCTTCGCTACGTCGTCACCATCGCCAAGAAGTACGTCGGCTCGAAAGCCTCACTCGACGACCTCATCCAGTCGGGTAATGAAGGACTCGTCCGTGCTGTAGACAAGTTCGATGCCTCCCTCGGCTATCGTCTCATCTCCTACGCCACATGGTATATCGAGAACGAAGTGCGCAAGACCGCCTATGACTACCTCCGCAACAAGTGCGTCTCTCTCGACGAGCCCCTTTCCCCAGATGAGGATGACAGTCCCACGCGTAAGGACTACCTCTATGCACGTCCTTGTCAGTCGACCGATTGGAACCTTCGTTACCGCGATGCCCTTGAGAGTCTCAAACGACGTGCAGAAGAGCGTCAGTACGGACTCGGTCGTCTCACCGCTGAACTCCACCAGATGCTTCTCGACGGCTACACCACATCTGACTTCGCCCGCCGTCACAAGCTCACTGAATCACAGATGAACCGCCTCTTCACCATCCTCCATGAGGAGGCGGCCTCCTTCCTTCCAATGGCTGCATAACCAACAAAAAAGCCTGAGCAATCGCCCAGGCTTCCCTCTTTACGAGTGTCGTAGCTAATGCGGTGAGAATGCTTATCAGCAACTGAATCACCATCTTCCAACTATTCTTCTTCATAACCTTAAACTCTTAAACTCTTAAACTATTAAACTCTTAAACTCCTTAAACTCTTTAACCTATAACCTATAACCTTTACTGGTTAGCGTTTAGTGTTTAGCGGTTAGCGGCCTTTAACCGTTGCCCTCTCCCCCTCCGGTGGAGGATGTCTCACTTTCGTACTCCTTCGCCTCCTCGAAGACGATGTCCTTCACGAGGTTCTTTGCTACGGCAAACTTCTGGACGACAGTGCCGTCGGCTCGGTGGTTGACACCTGTCACGACACGGACGGTCTCGGGCGAGAACAGGACGCGACGCGTGGTGATGTTCTGCGCTCCGCAGTCCTCAGGCTTGTCGGTGCCGATGCTGGAGAAG
>CADCEW010000001.1 GCA_902800585.1 uncultured Prevotellaceae bacterium | reverse complement strand
CATCTCCCACATCACTTAAATAAAATTCAGAATCGTCAAAAATAATCTTGGGGCACTGCGGTTTCCCCTGTCCATACACTGTAGATGTTCCAGCCACAAAAGCGACCAACATCATTAATACTATTCGTTTCATAGGCATTAAACTTTAATCCGTTTTATCTTATTATATATTATTAACAAGGTACTTCTTTAGGAGACTTCTTGTTTATCTTGGAGAAGGAGCCTTACAAATCAAACATTGTCCTGGGGCCTTGGTTCCTTCATGGATATACCCGCAAACTGTACATTGAAAGTAAGCCATAATAGTATTAATCTAATTGTTTAAGATAGTAACTACATTTCAAATACAAAGATATGTAATTCATATGAAATCTGCAACTTTTTCGAAAGATATTTCAATTATTTAGAATTTAACAAAAACACCTACCCTCCTACCCTAAATCGCTCGGAATGCCGATAAATAAAGGAATTGAAAGTAGGTACCTGTTTGACAAACACCTACCTAACAGGTACCCTATCGCCACCAAGTCTTTTTGCATATACATCCATATCGCTTTTGGATATTTATGCTACCCTTTTACTCCAGTATCTCCGATGCTTCATTCTAAAGCCTGTTAAGGGGGTATTCCAGTATCTCCGATGGGGGTATAGGAGCCTTTAGAAACAACATTAGAAGGCTTTGGAACAAGTGATAGAAGGCTGTTGTTACTGGCATAGGTGAATGTAACGTTCAAACACATCGAAAGTAAGCCACTTTCACCTCGAAAACACGTTATTATCTTAGAGAGGGTGCAGAACGAGCGATTCTCTCCGCCTCAACACGGGCTGGTTTTCCTGTTTCAGTAAGGGGGAGATGGGCAACATGCAGGTAATGACGAGGCTGCCAGTATTTAGGAAGAATGGTTTGGCAACATTGGCGGATGGTATCAATGTCAGGGGACTCCGTCAAAAGGACGACTTGTTCACCGAGTTTCACATCAGGGGCTTTGGTAATCATGAAAGGGACAGAGAGATGAGGACTCAAAAAACGTTCCACTTCTTCTATCTGTATCTTGACACCACCAGAACAGATGACATTATCCTTTCGCCCCAAAATGCGGAAATTAAGAGGAGGGAGAAGGGAGAAGGGAGGAGAGAGTTCTGCAATGTCATTGGTGACCAAAGGGCCATCATGGACGGCAGGGGCATTGATGACGAGACAACCTTCATCGTTGAGCGAGACGCTAACACCCTCGAAGGGCGTGTACCAATCGCTACGCTCTGGTCCATTGAGACGACGGAGAGCGATATGTGACAGTGTTTCCGTCATCCCATACGTGCTATAGATCTGATTGGGGAAATCTTTCAATGCATCCGCTAACTCATCGTTGATAGCCCCACCTCCGACAATCAAATGACGTATTCGTCGTAAACGAGAACGTCCTTCTTCCTCTTGCAACAGGTTCCAGACCTGTAGAGGTACCATCGCTGCAAAATCGACAGGTTCATCCCAATACGGCGTTCCTGTAGGTTCAACGGCTATCAATCGCAAGCCACACGTCAGCGAACGTACCACCATCATCTTACCAGCGATATAGTCGAGGGGCATACACAGCAGGGCTGTGTCACCTTCTTTCAGTCCAAGAAACTGACAAGTGATGCGTGCCGAAGCCTCCATGCGTCGTTTCTCCACCAGCATTGGCTTCGGTTTGCCTGTCGAACCGCTGGTATGCACCAGTATTGTCGGACTGTCGTTATGCCATTCAGCTAAGAATTCTTTGAGATCCATAGTTTATCACCCCTAATTTCCAAAGGCATGGGGATGTTATCCGTAAAGAGTTGTCCTGTGCCGAGACCTTGGGGCATGGGGATGTTATCACCATAGACATCAGCACAGAACTGAGCGATGGCATTCAGTCCGATGTTACTCTCCAAAGCAGAAGTAATCCACGAACCGATATCCATGTCATTAGCGATATCTATCCATTCACGAACACCCATCATTCCTCCATGCAATGAGGGCTTGAGGATGATATAACGAGGACGGATAATGTTCAGCATCTGTCGCTTCTGGTCAGGGTCGTTGACACCAATCAGTTCCTCATCGAGGGCGATAGGCAATGGAGACTCACGACAAAGTTCTGCCATATTTGCCCACTGTCCTGCCTTGATAGGTTGTTCTATGGAATGCAGGGCGTATTGTGACAATAGTTCCAGTTTGTAAAGTGCTTCATCAAAGGGAAAAGCTCCATTGGCATCCACCCGTAACTCCACCTCATGATGACTGAAACGCTCACGGATTTTCTTGATGAGTTCCAGTTCGGCATCGAAGTCGATGGCCCCAATCTTCAGTTTGATACAATGGAAGCCTTGCGCTAGTTTCTGTTCAATGCGTTCCTTCATCTCCTCATAGGTTCCCATCCATACCAAGCCATTAATGGGAATACCGACTTCACCCTTACTAAAAGGAGTTGAGTGTTGAGTTTTGGCAAAACTCAACATGGCTGTTTCCAATCCGAAAAGCATGGAGGGATAGTCACGCAATGCTTCTGTATCAAGCTGTCCGGAACGCTCCACTTCATCGCAGAAACGACGTAGCACTTCCGCATAATGGGGTATATCGTCGCAACTCAGTTTGGGTAACGGGGCACACTCCCCTATTCCGACAGCATCCCTATCCGTCATCTTTACCAACCAAATCTTCCGTTCCGTATAAACACCACGGGAAGTACCTGCCGGCTGTTTGAAATGGAGCACGCGCTCCTCAATATCTATTTTCATGGAATCTTCGGATACTGCTCGAAATCAGGCTTACGTTTCTCTAAGAACGCCTTACCACCCTCTTGTGCCTCATCCAAGAAATAATAAAGCATGGTGGCATCACCAGCCAGTTGCTGAATACCTGCCTGTCCATCCAGTTCAGCATTCAGTCCTGCCTTAATCATACGCAAGGCAATGGGTGAACGTTCCATCATCTCCTCCGCCCATGCAACACACTCGTCCTCCAGCTGGTCGAAAGGTACGACTTTATTCACCATACCCATCTCCTCAGCCTCCTTGGCGGAATACTGACGACAAAGGAACCATATCTCACGCGCCTTCTTCTGACCGACGATTCGGGCGAGATAAGACGAACCGAAGCCTGCATCAAACGAGCCTACCTTTGGACCTGTCTGTCCGAAGATGGCATTCTCGGAGGCAATCGTCAGGTCGCATACCAGATGCAACACATGACCACCACCAATGGCATAGCCGTTGACCATGGCAATCACTGGTTTGGGAAGTCGACGAATCTGCATCTGCACATCCAGTACACTCAGACGAGGTACACCTTCGTCATCGACATAACCACCACGTCCCTTCACATGCATATCACCACCAGAACAGAACGCCTTGTCGCCAGCACCTGTCAACAATACCACTCGGATGTTCTGCATCTCACGACAAAGGGCAAATGCCTGACTTAACTCCAATGTCGTCTTGGGTGTAAATGCATTCCGATAACGAGGACGATTGATGGTAATCTTCGCAATCCCATGATACTCCTCGAAGAGTATCTCCTCAAACTTCCTGATTTCTTTCCACACTCTTTGTGCCATAACCTTTATTCTATTTATTCTTACCCATTCAACTGGATGCTCTCAATGCGGAGTTTTATCTGACCCGCTGGGACACGCACTTCCACAATGTCACCCACCTTCTTGTTTAATAATGCCTGTGCAATAGGTGACTTGACTGAGATCTTCCCTTCGCGGAGGTTTGCCTCATGCGGACTGGCTATCGTGTAAGTCATCTTGCTATTGTTAGTCAGATTCGTCATCTCCACCTTACAGAGCAGTTGAACACTGTCTGTTCCAAGTCTTGACATATCAATGACACGTGCATTAGCAAGGACTCTTTGTTTGAAACGAATCCTGCTTAACAGTCGTCCCTGTTCACGTTTGGCAGCATGATATTCGAAGTTCTCGCTGAGGTCACCTTTATCACGTGCCTCAGCGATAGCCTCCCTTACCTGAGGCAGTTCCACGCTCTCTAATTGACGGAGTTCGGCAACGAGTTTATCGTAGCCCTCCTGTGACATATATTCCATATTCTATTTATTTCTTCAATGAATGATAATAATCTCTGAATACCCGCTCATCCTCTGCAGCATCAGTGAAGACCTCCAAGAGCATCGGACGCTCACTCTCTTCCTGAAGCAGGCGGTCAATGCCCTCTTGCATCTCTTGCATATTCTCTGCTTTCAGATAAACTATCTTGTTCTGCTGGCATATCCCAGCAGCAGAAGTATGGTGTTCGGCTGCCACAAAACGGTCGCGAACGGGACTTTTTTCCAGTCCTGGCAACATATTGAAGATACCGCCCTTGCCATTATTCATCAGTAAGATGCGGAAATTACCACGCAGGTTCTGATTCCATAAGGCGTTCTGGTCGTAGAAGAAACTCAAGTCGCCGATGACACAAAACACTTTCTCGTCCGTTACACACGAGAAACCTGCCGCTGTGGATAGTGAGCCATCAATGCCATTCACGCCCCGATTGCAATATACCTCATGGCAGGCATAGATGTTCGCAAGGCGAATAGAAGTGCTGTTCGCATAGTGAATCGAAAATGGAAAATTGAAAATTGAAAATTCATGTTCCAACCACTTCACGGTTGCCATCTGGGAATAGGCAGGCTGATAGGCAATTGCATGCTGACGCACTTTCTTCAAGAGTTCATCCCATTGATGAACGAAGGGATGTGGCTGTTGCTCCAGCATAAAACGAATCTGGTCGGCAAGCACTTTCCCATCGCCTTGGATGACATGGGTGAGATTCATGAAGGTATCGTTTACCTCACCAGTCTCGTTCACTGCCCACGTCTCTTTTGCCTTCCGCAAGAAATGCTTCACCCGTTTGCTGACAATGGACCCTCCTATATACAATACGAAATCAGGAATGTATCGCTCATCATCTCCTGCCAGACAGACTGCCTCATCCATATTCGGGTTCATCGGTTGTCCTGAAATCAGCATCGGACGCTTTGCCTGCATGAACATCCGCACCACATGACTCATGGTGTGATTCGGCATATCAGCAGGCAACAGTTCAATCTTCCGCTCTTCTGGTAAGGCAGAAACTGAAAAATCAAATAAAGGTTCACTGATAGGCACATTGATATGTACAGGGGCTTGACGCACCATCAAAGCCTCGTTCACGAGGCGATTACAGTACCAATGTTGTTCATCTGTCATCGGTTCTGGTAAAGAAACGGCTTTCCCGACAAAACGTCCTAAGGCGTCAGGCTGTGGTAATGTTTGGCCATCCAACTGGTCTATCCACTGGGAAGGACGGTCGGCACTGATGACAACTAACGGTACATGTTGATAATAAGCCTCAGCGACAGCAGGGGCAAGATTCAGCAATGCCGTGCCACTGGTAACACAGACAGCCACAGATTCCTGCAAGCACTGACTCATGCCTAAGGCATAGAATCCTGCACTTCGTTCATCCGTCACAGGATAACACTGGATAGCCGGACTCTCATTGAGGTTATGTACAATGGGGGAATTCCTGCTACCAGGGCATACCACTGCATGACGAATGCCATGAGCCACCAATAACGAGGTCAATATATTTACGTTCTCCTTATTACTATACATGATTGATAATATTACGCATGGTATCCAATTTGATCTCTGTCTCCTGCCACTCCTGCTCTTCAGTACTATCGTTCAGGATACCTCCACCAGCATATAAGCAATAGCCATTAGAGAATAACTCCATACAACGCAAAGTGACAAAGAGGTTTGTCTTGCCCTCTACGGACAACGCTCCCATGAATCCACTATAATAACGACGGGGACTGTGTTCGTTCTGCATGATAAAATGGAAGGCATCATGCTTCGGAAGTCCACAGACAGCAGGTGTGGGATGAAGAGCCTGGATGAGTTCTCCTACTCGATCACTTGACATCTTGAAACAGAAGTCACTACGAAGATGGGCAAGATGACCGGCACGTACGGTCCTTGGACCCGTTTCCTTAAAGTCGGATGTAAACCGTTCCAGTTGTTCCGTGATATAGGTGGCAACATATCGTTGCTCCTGAATATTCTTATCACTCCAACGAACATCCTGTTCAAAAGGCATCGTGCCTGCAAGTGCAACTGTCTGCCACTCCTCTCCACTGCCAGACAACAGCATCTCTGGTGTTGCCACCAGCCACATGCCACTCTTTGGCGTAGTCACCAGCGTAATCATCATACGAGGATAACGCTCACATGCCTTCATAAATAAATCCAACGGAGACTCATGGGAATCCGAGGCAACAAACAAACTACGAGAAAGGACCAGTTTAGAGAAATCACCATTCGTCAGATGCGCATGAAAATTAGCAAAGTCAATCTGGTAATCAACACGGACATCCGCTATCTCGGAGACTGAAAAATGTCGTACAGCATCAGGTACATCCGACGGAATATCATGGGACACCATATCTGGTCGTATCAACAATATAGGGAAATCCTCTGACTGGGCAAAAGGAGCCACCACAAACCCTTGCTTCCCACTTAACTCCGCAAACGACGATACCTCAAGAGGTTCTCCCGAGGTTTGCGCTATCAGCGTGTACTGCTGTTCATATGGCAATCGGAAAAGGGCGAAACTCGTCATCTTACTTGTGGTTTTTGATGATATAGTTGGTCACACGAACAGTGGATATCAACTCGTCATCTGAATTCCTAACCTCCACATTCCAGACGTGTAACGTGCTTCCTTTGTGTTGTAAACTGGCGTATGCGGTCACTGTATCACCTTCACTGACTGCCTGAACATGGCTACCACTAACTTCAATACCGACACAAGCACATCCAGGGCATAAGGCAGAAGAGCCCACCCCTGCCACATTCTCTGCAAGCGCAAGTGAGGCACCTCCACTTAAGAAACCGAATGGTTGACGATTACGCTCATCAACCTTCATACGTGCCATACAAGTATCGTCCTCGGGAGTGGATATGAATTCCATCCCGAGGGCGGTACTGAGATTAGGTTTACTCTCTATGATTTGTTTTATACTCTCTACGTTCATTATTTAAATAGTGAATATTCAGGAACCTCCCATGCAAGCGCACTGGCACCTAATACATCTCGCTCACGGTCATTCAACGGAGATACCAGTATCTTGACCCTTCCTTTCATATTTCCAAACACATGCTCCTCGAAGGATTCACGGGTAGGCTCTAACAACCACTTTCCTGCGCGTGAGATACCACCTGTGAGTATGATAGCCTCCGGGTTGATAATACTGGCATAATTGGCAAGAGCGATACCAAACACCTGACCTGTACGACGGAACGTCTCAATAGCCATCGCATCACCCTTTTCACAGAATTCCGAGATAATACGAGGAGTCAGTTTCTCTACATTCCGCATCAAAGAAGGCTCATCAGACTCTTTCATCAACTCATTGGCGGTGTATACGATACCTCTGGCACCTACGTATGCTTCCAAGCATCCTTCTTTTCCACATGCACATTTACGTCCATTAGGATGAATACAAGTATGTCCGAACTCTCCGGCAAATCCCTCATGTCCCTGATGCTCATGGCCCTTCGAGAAGAAACAACTACCCAAGCCAATTCCCAGGCTGATAATAATAAAATCTTTCATACCATGAGCCGCTCCAAACGTATATTCACCTAAGGCTGCTACATGTGCGTCATTAGCCACAGCAACAGCAAGTCCCAAACGGTCACGTATCATGGCTGACAATGGGATAATGCCTTTCCATGGAAGATTAGGAGCATTTACTATATTACCTGAAATAAAACTGGCACTTGGAGAACTGATACCCAATGAACGAATCGTCTCATAGCCACCATTAGCCTCTACCATCTCCAGTATCTTCTCACAGATTACTGAGACGAAATTATTGACATCCTCATAGTCTGTAGTTACAAAATTATCTTCGGCTATAATATTACCGCGAAGATCAACAACAGCATAAGTCGTACGTTCATTACTGATATCGACACCAACAACTCTTGTTTTGATTTTATCCTCTTCCATGATGCAATTAATAGATTTACAAAATTTGTTTTAGTGTGGCAAATATAAGAAGTTTTCTTTATTTAACCAAATTATTGTCTTATTTTTAGCAATTATTTAACGTAGCACCTAAAAACGAAAGAAAAAATTTGGTTTTTCACTCGGTTTGCACTACCTTTGCTGAAAAATACAGCGAAAGTAGGCTGCACCTCGGAAAAACTCAAATAAAATTTGGTTTTTCACTCGGTTTGCACTACCTTTGCATCCATAATACATTCAATTATAATTATATGAACGTTTTAGAACTTAGTGAACAAGAGATTGGCAGACGTGAGAGTCTGCAAGAACTGCGACAGATGGGTATCAACCCTTATCCTGCAGCCGAATATACCACGAATGCATTTTCTACCGATATACGCGAAAACTTCAAAGATGAAGACGAACCGCGACAAGTATGTATTGCCGGTCGTATGATGAGTCGTCGTGTCATGGGTAAGGCAAGTTTTGCAGAGATTCAGGACAGCAAAGGAAGAATTCAAGTGTATATCTCCCGTGACGATCTCTGTCCAGGAGAAAACAAAGATTTATACAATATAGTTTTTAAGCGTCTGTTAGACATCGGAGACTTCATTGGCGTAAAAGGCTTTGTATTCCGTACACAGACAGGAGAAATCTCTGTCCATGCACAAGAACTGACACTATTATCCAAGAGTCTAAAGCCTCTGCCCATCGTGAAATATAAGGATGGTGTCGCCTATGACAAATTTGATGATCCAGAACTGCGCTATCGCCAGCGTTATGTTGATTTGGTGGTCAATGAGGGTGTCAAGGAAACTTTCCTTCAGAGAGCTACTGTTATCCGGACACTCCGTAAGGTACTGGATGAAGCTGGCTATACTGAGGTCGAGACCCCTACCCTTCAGATGATTGCAGGAGGTGCTTCTGCCCGTCCTTTCATCACTCATTTCAATGCGCTTGACCAAGACATGTATATGCGTATTGCTACAGAACTTTATCTGAAACGACTGATTGTTGGCGGTTTCGAAGGTGTCTATGAGATTGGTAAGAACTTCCGTAACGAGGGTATGGACCGTAATCACAACCCCGAGTTCACCTGTATGGAGCTCTATGTGCAGTATAAGGACTATAACTGGATGATGTCGTTTACTGAGAAGTTGCTTGAAACGATTTGTATCGCTGTAAATGGAAAGCCAGAGCGGGAGATTGACGGTAACATCGTATCGTTCAAGGCTCCTTATCGTCGCTTGCCTATCTTGGATGCCATCAAGGAAAAGACAGGTTTTGACTGTGATGGCAAGAGCGAGGAGGAAATCCGTGATTTCTGTAAGTCAAAAGGTATGGATGTCGATGAAACTATGGGCAAAGGTAAACTGATTGATGAACTCTTTGGAGAGTTCTGTGAGGGAACCTTCATCCAACCTACTTTTATCACTGATTATCCCGTTGAGATGTCTCCCCTGACGAAGATGCATCGTTCAAAGCCTGGATTGACAGAGCGTTTCGAGTTGATGGTGAATGGTAAGGAATTGGCTAATGCCTATTCTGAGTTGAACGACCCCATTGATCAGGAAGAGCGTTTCGTTGAGCAGATGAAACTCGCAGACAAAGGTGATGATGAAGCCATGATTATCGATCAGGATTTTCTGCGTGCCTTGCAATATGGTATGCCGCCTACCTCTGGTATTGGTATCGGTATTGATCGTCTGGTGATGTTGATGACAGGTAAAACCTTTATCCAAGAGGTACTCTTCTTCCCTCAGATGAAACCAGAAAAGAAGATTCCCCAAAGCACGGTAGCCGAATGGGCAGAGATTGGTGTCAGCGAGGAATGGGTTCCCATTCTCCGCAAGGCTGGTTTCAACCTCATCTCCAATATTAAAGAGGAGAAAGCACAGGGATTGCAACAGAAGATTGGAGACATTGTCAAGAAATTCAAACTTGAACTGACTAAACCAACTGTTGACGAAGTACAAAGTTGGATTGACAAAGCGAACTAAATATGTACGACTGCGGAAAGATTGCCATCATTGGTGGCGGTAGTTGGGCTACCGCAATAGCCAAGATTGTGGTGAGGCACACTCATCACATAGGATGGTATATGCGTCGTGATGACCGTATTGAGGATTTCAAGCGACTCGGTCATAATCCCGCTTACTTAATGAGTGTCCGATTCGATACTGACGAGATTTTCTTCTCATCCGACCTCAACAAGATTGTACAGATGTATGACACACTGGTGTTTGTCACGCCTTCACCCTATTTGAAAAGTCATCTCAAGAAGTTGAAGACACGTATCCGTGACAAGTTCATCATCACGGCCATCAAAGGTATTGTACCTGACGAGAATCTTGTATGCTCTGAGTATTTCCATCAAGTATATGACGTGCCTTATGAGAATCTTGCATGTATAGGTGGTCCCTCACATGCAGAGGAAGTTGCTCTGGAGCGACTCAGTTATCTGACAGTGGGATGTGCAGACAGAGAGAAAGCGCAGGCTTTCGCGGATGTCATGGCAAGTGACTATATCAAAACCAAAACATCCACTGATGTCATTGGCATAGAATACTCCTCTGTGCTGAAGAATGTCTATGCTATTGCCGCAGGTATCTGCAACGGATTGAAGTTCGGAGATAACTTCCAGGCAGTATTGATGGCCAATGCTGTACAGGAGATGGCACGTTTCCTGAAGGTGGTACATCCTATAGAGCGTAATATTGTGGACAGTGTGTATCTTGGCGACCTCCTGGTAACGGGCTATTCCAATTTCTCCCGTAATCGAACGTTCGGTACCATGATTGGCAAAGGCTATTCTGTCAAATCAGCACAGATAGAGATGGAGATGATTGCAGAGGGTTATTTCGGTACAAAGTGTATGAAAGAAATCAACCGTCACTGCCATGTCAATATGCCTATCCTGGACGCTGTATACAATATATTATATGAGCGTATTTCTCCGCAAATCGAAATCAAGCTACTAACAGATTCATTTAGATAATAAAATAAACGATTATGAAGAACATCAAACTTGACATCACAAAGGCTGCTTGTTTCCTTGAAGCAGGAGCCGTGAAGGCTTTCGAGCCAAAAGTGAAAGCCGCACAAGAGGCTTTGGAAAATGGCACCTGCCCTGGTAACGACTTCTTAGGATGGTTGCATCTGCCAAGCAGTATCACACCTGCTTTCCTTGATGAGGTTCAGGCTGTAGCAAACACATTAAGAGAGAAATGCGAAGTGGTGGTTGTCGCTGGTATCGGTGGCTCTTATCTAGGTGCACGTGCCGTCATCGAGGCATTAGGCAACTCTTTCGCATGGCTTATCCAAGACCAAAAGAATCCCACGATTCTCTTTGCCGGTAACAACATCGGAGAAGACTACCTCTCTGAAATGACGGAGTATCTTAAAGACAAGAAATTCGGTGTCATCAATATATCCAAGTCTGGTACGACCACTGAGACCGCATTAACGTTCCGTCTGCTGAAAAAACAATGTGAGGCTCAGATGGGCAAAGATGTTGCCAAGGACGTGATTGTTGCTGTAACGGATGCTAAACGTGGTGCTGCCCGTACTTGTGCCGACAAAGAAGGGTATAAGAGTTTCATCATTCCTGACAACGTAGGTGGTCGTTTCTCTGTACTGACTCCTGTAGGTCTGCTGCCTATTGCCTGTGCAGGTTTCGACATCAAACAACTCGTACAAGGTGCTGTAGATATGGAGAAAGCATGCGGTAAGGATGTCCCGTTTGAGGAGAATCTCGCAGCTCAGTATGCAGCAGTTCGTAACGGCTTGTATGGTGCTGGCAAGAAGATTGAGATTATGGTGAACTATCAGCCAAAACTCCATTTCATCTCCGAGTGGTGGAAACAACTTTACGGAGAGTCTGAGGGTAAGGACAAGAAGGGTATCTTCCCTGCCTCTTGTGATTTCACTACTGACCTGCATTCTATGGGTCAGTGGATTCAGGATGGCGAGCGCACCATCTTCGAGACCGTTATTTCTATTGAAGAACCCAATAAGCAGTTACTGTTCCCCAGTGACGAAGAGAACCTGGATGGCTTGAACTTCCTCGCTGGCAAACGAGTTGACGAAGTCAATAAGATGGCAGAACTTGGAACACGCCTTGCCCATGTAGACGGCGGTGTGCCTAATATCCGAATTAGCGTTCCCAAACTGAACGAATATTATATCGGTCAATTAATCTATTTCTTCGAGATTGGTTGTGGCATCAGTGGCAATGTCTTGGGTGTTAACCCATTCAATCAGCCTGGTGTGGAAGCCTATAAGAAGAATATGTTTGCCCTGCTTGATAAACCTGGCTATGAGGATGACTCAAAGGCTATCAAGGAGCGTCTGGCAAAAGAGCAATGAAAAAAATTGTTCAGAAATACCTAAAAAAGCACGGCTTTGAGCAGTTCTGCCCAAAAGCCGTGCTTTTCGACATGGACGGTGTCATCTACAATTCCATGCCTAACCATGCTCGCTCATGGCATGAGACCATGGAGTCCATAGGTATTCACATGGCAGAGGAAGAGGCCTATCTATACGAGGGAATGCGTGGTGTAGAGACCATCAAACTGAAAGCACTTCAACAATGGAAGCGTGAAATCAGTGATGAAGAAGCAAAACGGATGTATGACCTCAAGGCTACCGCATTCAGTCAATGCCCTCCTGCCCCTAAGATGGAAGGTATTGATGAACTTATGCGCCAAATTAAGGCTGATGGCATCAATATCTGTGTAGTAACAGGTAGTGGACAACGTACCATGCTGGATAAATTAGCAACAGACTTCAAAGGGCTGGTATGCCAAGACTTGATTGTTACCAGTTTCGATGTAAGTCATGGAAAGCCTGCTCCAGATCCCTATCTGATAGGAATGCAGAAAGTTGGTGTTAAACCATGGGAGACGATTGTCGTAGAAAACGCCCCATTAGGTGTTCAGGCTGCTGTAGCAGCCAAATGTTTTACTATCGCAGTAAATACGGGACCGTTGCCAGATCAAGAACTAAGTGACAAAGGGGCTGACATTGTATTACCTGATATCAGAAGCCTCATCTGTTTATGGAATCGGTTTCAAAAGCATTGGTGTCCATGTCGGCATCATGCTTGATGACAATATCACCCGTCCGAGAGAGACTAACTATCAAAGGAATATACTCATCGGTCTGAGGATGACTTACACTGGCTGCAAATTCCAGCCAGTCGCCATTTGCTTTATCAAACACAAGTCCTTCCAGAATACCAGTATTACGATAGTCATTGTCAATGAATTTATCAAAATCTTTCTTGGTAAATGAATGACTATAGAATACTGAGCCATTATCACGGGAAACTACCAATGTGATGACATTATCAACAAACTGCTGGCCAACCTCATCTTTCACCATTGGCAACGAATCGGAGGGTTGACGATTAATGGCAACATGATAGGTGCGACCTATCCACTTGACATCTCTATCGTCTGTATAAGACTGCAAACGGACAGGCTCCTGTGGTTTTGGCTGTTCAACCCGTTCTGTTATAATATCATCACTCTTTTTCTTTCCACCGCAAGCAACCAAGACAAACGTCAGGCAGCCAATGACGGTCAAAACGTAGATTCTGTTCGTTTTCATGCTCTTAATTCATCTATGTTGATGCAAAGATAATACTTTTCCCGTATATTACCTATTTTTATTGACGTTTTTTCACCCAACGGATGCCTTCACCTATCCATAAGACAAAGGATGTTCCACAAATGATATAGATCCAATGCACTAATTGGAGACTTGTGACATTAAACATTTCCCCACCAAAGGAGACAATCAGAATCTGACCAATGAAAATTATTTCTACGATGAAAAGGAACCCTCGACATCCCTTTACTTTCAAGGCACTCTCCCCCGTTGCGAAAGCACGAGCATTGAACATGTTCCAAAACTGAAGCATGACAAAAATGGTAAAATAAAGACTCTGTTCATAAAGACTCCAGCCAGCATGAGCATAATAATAAAACAATGCGATAAGTATCAGCGAGAACAGTCCACCCACGGTTATAATATTCCATGCCATCTGACGATTGATGATGAACGCTCGACGGTCACGAGGCTTATCACGCATAACAGCAGATGAAGGCGGCAAAGATGCCAATGCCATCGCAGCGAAGGTATCCATAATAAGATTAACCCATAACATCTGGGTGACTGTCAGAGGGATTTCCGTCCCCATAAAGGCACCAAACAAAACGACTAGACATGCTGCAACATTCACCGTCAATTGGAACAAGATGAAACGTTGAATATTCCGGTAGAGTGAACGTCCCCACATCACTGCACGTCCGATACTGCTGAAAGAATTATCAATGATGGTAATATCAGAGGCTTCCTTTGCCACAGAGGTACCATCTCCCATCGACAGTCCGACATGGGCGACCTTCAATGCTGGTGCATCATTTGTACCATCTCCCGTTACTGCCACCACTTGTCCTAAAGACTGTAAAGCCTCCACCAACCGTTTCTTATCCATAGGACGAGCACGGGCAATAATCTTCAAATCCATGACACGCTCACGGACCTCTTCATCAGACAATGCGGCGAATGCAGCTCCTGTTATGATATGACGCTCATCATCTGATTCCGTCCATAGCCCAATCTGCCGTCCTATCTCACGCGCTGTTCCGGGAGTGTCTCCCGTCACAATCTTCACTTTGATACCAGCATCCAGGCATTCCTTCACTGCCAATGGAACATCAGGACGCACGGGATCTGATATAGCGACAATACCCAGAAATGTCAAATCGTCAACAACCAATTGTCCATCAACGATACAAACCTCCTCAGGAGATAGTACTTTATATGCAAAACCCAAAGTGCGCATCGCCTGTTCTTGATATATAGTCAGTTGATGCTGCAAAGTCTCTGTAGCCTGTAGGTCATCATTAACACAACGCTCAAAAACAATCTCAGGCGCTCCTTTCACATATAATACATGATTATCACCATGGGTAACAACTGTTGCCATCATCTTACGCTCAGTTGTAAATGGCAGTTCCTCAACAACCATTGTCTGTGTACGAAAAGTATCATAGTCGATATGTTGGGTATGAAGCCAAATGAGCAAAGCACCTTCTGTGGGATTTCCCAAGACATGAGGTTTGGTCTGATCGGAGACATCAAGGACTGCTGTTGAGTTTACGGCGATATTCTCATATATCAACTGGCGACAAGACTCGTCCTCCTGAAAGAAGAAGACATCACTTACCTGCATCTGATTCTGCGTCAAAGTACCCGTTTTATCCGTGCAGATAACCGTAGTAGCCCCCATGGTCTCACAGGCATGCAGTTTACGCACCAAATTATTGGTTTTCAACATACGTCTCATACTATAGGCAAGACTTAATGTGACAGCCATCGGCAATCCCTCAGGAACAGCAACGACAATCAGGGTTACAGCTATCATAACAGTCTGCAATATATATGAGATAAAATGTATCCAATCAAAATCATGATGAAGGAAAAACATCAAGACACGTCCAATGATAATCAGAAAAGCAATGGCATAACTGAATTGTGTAATCAATTTGCCCAAGCGGTCCAGTTGTTCATTCAATGGAGTCTTTACGGTATCATCTATTTGGGCGGCCTTATACACCTTACCATTCTCCGTGGCATCTCCTACAGCAAGAACCTGACAGATACCATGTCCCTCCATAACCTTGGTACCCCTTAACACATGATTCGTCGGATATGTGGCATCTGCATCAAACTCTTTCTTGTCTACACTCTTATAACATACAGGTTCTCCCGTCAATGTAGATTCATCCATATTCAACGATACTGCCTCTAACAACAAACCATCAGCAGCAATCTCGTCACCCGTAGCGACAAGCACTATATCCCCTACAACCACCTCACACTTAGGTATCTGCTGAGTACGACTGTCACGAATCACCATAACAGGCTCTTCGTCATTCACCTGATTCAAGATGGCGAACTCACGGTCTGCCTTTACTTCAAAGAGGAATGCTATTCCTGTGGCAAGTAATATGGCGATAAAGATACCTACAGGTTCAAAAAAAACAGTAGAACCTTCGTGTAAAACCAGAAACTCATAACATGATATACCTATTGACAAGATTCCCGCAACAAGCAATATGACAATCAAAGGGTCAAAGAATTTCTCAAGAAACCGTTTCCACAAAGGAATCCTCTCAGGTTCTGTCAGAATATTAGCACCATATTTTTGTCGGCTCTCAAGAACCTCTGCATCACTCAGGCCTGTATAATGATGATGTTTCATGGTGCGAAGGTACGAATAAAATCACATATTGTTAAGCCTTTAACTAATAATTTACGCAAAAACAATTAAAAAGTATAATATAGAAAGAAAAAATGTCACTTTTTTCTTGAAAAATAACTATCTTTGTCAACAAATAAAAGACTAAATGGCAAGATATATATCTATTATAACCTTTATTCTCTGTTGCTGTTGTGCATGCAACCAACATCATGAGACGAAGGGAGATACTGCATCCTCGGACGATGCCTTCCACTCATTCGTCATGCAGGTACAGAAATGTTCCCGGATTTATACCACAGAGGTCAAAATCCATAAGATTGTCACTCATGATGACGTCATACGTTTGAAAGGAACCATTCTTGCACAGGATTTCAATATCAAGATGCCGTTGGGTGACCGGAAAATCGCCATCCCCATGGATGCTACTCTTAAAGCCTTTATTGATATGAGTGACTTCTCAGAAAAGAATGTTGAACGCGATGGTCAGAAAATCATCATTACCCTGCCTGACCCTCAAGTCACACTGACAAGTTCAAAGATAGATCAAAAAGGAATTAAGGAATATGTAGGATTAGTCCGTTCGCATTTCACAGATGCAGAAATGGCAGACTATGAGCAACAGGGACGTGCTGCTATTATTGCAAGTATTCCTCAATTAGGAATCATATCTACTGCACAGGAAAATGCTGCCCGTGTCTTAGTTCCTCTGATTACTCAGATGGGATATCAGGAGCAGGATATCGTCATTCAGTTCCGTAAAGAGTACGGAATACAAGACATCAAATCACTTGTTAATATGGACATTGAACATGGCAAGAAATAAGAAGAACATATTATCCTTTCCCATGGGTCTGCTGGTGCTTGCCATAGGCATCATACTATTACTTTGTATCGTAGGATGGATATACTGGGACATTAGAGACGGTCATATTGAATTCGGTGCAGACCAGCAGATAGACATCACACCTGAACAAATAAAAAGCATTAAAGAAATCGGAGAATGGGAGTTCTTATCCATCAGTGATGAGGAATTGGTAGACACTATCCGTCTCGGAATCTTCTCCAATGACCGATTAGCAAGGATTTACTATGGAACATTACGACTGGGCGTTAATCTCAAACAGGTTGAACCTGGATGGATTGTGGCAAGAGGAGATACCATAGATATCACCCTACCCCAGATAGATCTTCTTGACCGTGATTTCATTGACGAGGCACGAACCAGAAGTTTCTATGAAAGTGGCACATGGAGTCCCAAAGACCGTGAGTCGATGCTTCAAAGGGCCTATCACAAGATGCTACAACGCGGAATGACCTCTCAGAACCTGCAAATCGCAAAACAAAATGGTGATGCACAAGTACGTCAGGTACTTCAGAGTATGGGATTCAAACAGGTCAAGATTCAATACAAATAGTTACCTATGATAGACGGACTTAACCAATTCTTCTCAGACCTCAGCAATCTCTTATGGGGATGGCCGATGATTATCCTGTTACTTGGCACACATATCTATCTGACTATTATCCTTCGTTTTCCACAACGTCATATCTTCAAGGCTATCCGTCTCTCCATCAAACGAGATCATGAGGCAACAGGTGATGTGTCTCAATTTGCCTCTCTTGCCACAGCCCTTGCCGCTACCATTGGAACAGGTAATATCATTGGAGTAGCGACTGCCATTGCCTTAGGCGGTCCTGGTGCAGTGTTATGGTGTTGGCTGACTGGTGTCTTCGGCATCTCTACAAAATATGCAGAAGGTTTGCTTGCCATTAAATACAGAAAGAAAAAGAATGACGGGAAAATCATCGGCGGACCGATGTTTGCTTTGGAATACGGACTGGGATGGAAATGGCTTGCCATCCTCTTTGCCATCTTTACCGCCTGTGCCGCCTTTGGTATCGGCAACACAGTTCAGGCGAATGCGATAGCCACACTCACCCATGAGACTTATCAGATATCGCCTTTTATCACAGGTGCTTTTGTCTGTTTCATGACTGGTGCGGTAGTATTGGGAGGTGTCAAGAGCATTGCCCGTGTCTGCTCTTTACTGGTACCTTTCATGGCATTGTTCTATGTGTTGGGGTGTATATATATAATAAGTGTCAACATTGCATACGTACTGCCTGCCATCAAACTCATTATTGTTTCCGCCTTCAGTCCACAGGCAGCAGGCGGTGGTTTTGTAGGAACGACGGTTATGATGGCTGCACGTTTTGGTATTGCCCGTGGTCTCTTCAGTAATGAATCCGGACTTGGATCAGCCCCCATTGTAGCAGCTGCTGCTCAAACTCGCAATCCCGTCCGTCAGGCATTGGTGTCCAGTAGTGGTACTTTCTGGGACACTGTCATCATCTGTGCCATGACAGGCATCGTCATTGTCAGCAGTGTGCTTGCCTATCCTGATATTACTTTCGACAATGGAGCTGTATTGACAAAGGTCGCCTTTTCTAAGATTCCAGTGGTTGGTACTCCCCTCCTCACTTTCGGACTACTTACCTTTGCTTTTTCCACCATCTTAGGATGGTGCTACTATGGGGAGCGTGCCATAGAATACCTGAAAGGAAGAAAATGGGTATTAGGCTATCGCATTATCTATATCATCGCTGTCTTCTTAGGCAGTGTCATGAATTTAGGTGTTGTCTGGAATATTGCCGACTGTATGAATGCGCTCATGGCGATACCAAACTTGATATCACTATTGGCACTCAGCGGTATCATTGTCCATGAGACACGCAAATACCTTTGGCGCGGACGACTGGACAAGACAGAAGAAACATCTGTTATTTAAGTGGAAGCACCAGAAGCATACGAGTACCCTGACGCTGATAGTGCTCATCCCTTACAAGCATACCACCCAGTTTCTGAGCCACCCGCTGACAGACAGCCAAGTCGAGTTCCACCTCATCATTCATATCTTCCGGATTATCAAACCATGTGAATAAATTGTTAAGACGATTCTCAGGGATACCGCCCCCTGTATCTTCTACAAAAAAAGTTATGCGATCGGCATATTCTCTAGTATTACATCCAACCAACACCTCACCATGTTCCGTAAAGCGACAAGCATTCAGTATCAGTTTATTCAGTATCAATTCCACCAAATGGTGGTCACTCTTCATAAAGAACTCATCACTCAATTCACGCTTAAAACTCAATTTGACAGCCTCACGACGATAAAGACTATACATGTTGGCTTCCAAGCATCTCAGACATAAAACATTGGGGCTAAAAGACTCGTCATGCAACTGATGCCCCTCTTTCTCATTCCCAGCAAACATCATCACTTCATCAAGAAGTGTTTCCATCAGATTGGCATTATAGTTTATCTGGTCTGAGATATTCTGTTTCTCATTTTTCGAAAGATAGACTTTCTCATTTGAAATGATGTTGGCAAGCCCGGTAAGAGCCTCCAACGGTACACGAATCTCATGATTAACATTCGTCATGAAGGTCTGCTTGATACGGTCAGCCTTCCGAAAACTGTTAACACGACTTTTGAGCACACACACATAACACAAACTGGCTATCAGTGCTATCGCTAATATAAGAACAATTGTAAACCACATATTCTTTCCCCATCTTCATATCATGACTGCAAATATATGGATATTTCTTTAACACACCAAACTTTTTCTTTTCTTTTTGTCTAAAATTTATCACAACTTGACAATCCTCTCCACTGTCAACACTCCATCCGATACTTTGAAGATAATATCTTTGCCAGCAAATGGCATACCATATTCCCGACAAGAATCCTCATGATAATGGGGACGGGGGTCAAGGGAAAGGACTTCCTCTATCACACGCCAATCATCTATAGAATACTGGGAACGGAAAGTGTTCGGTATCCTCACTTCCAATCGTGTCCACTGATGATTATCAGTAAAGCCACCCTGAGCATCAGGATGGCTATCAGCATATGAGAGATAGGGCTTTAAATCATATATGGGTGTCCCATCCATCAGGTCAGCACCTGCAACTTCAATACTGGGTACCTCAAGATTAACAGCAAGAATACGTACGGAAGAGAGTCCAAGGTTATTAGGACGGAAGGGAGAGCGGGTCGCCCACAAACCCATTCTTTCATTCCCGCCCAATAATGGAGGACGTACTGTAGCATGTTTCTCCGCCTCCTCATTCTCTGAGAATCCCCATATCAGCCATAGATAGTCGTATGATTCTATTCCACGCAGAGCTTCTCTCTCGGCATACTTCTCCGTAAAAACAATCGTTCCTCTCAATTCTTTCACAATACCACTCTGTCGTGGTATGCCAAATTTCGAGGTAAAGGGAGAATGGAAAAAAGCAATTGGTTCAATTTCCATCACAACACTCAACTACCTATCATTTTACTTCACAGACATAAGCTCTCTGAGTCTGAGGAACATAATATATATAGAAGCCTGGTTCTGTTACATACTCCCTACGTAGTGTACCACTAATGACTTTTGTCTGCACAGGAGAAACAGGTGCGGTCAGCATATCTTGATAACTAAAGACCAATGCTTCTTTCTTCCCTTCACCTTGAACGGAACTGCGAACAAGGATTCCATGACGATTTGACTCATTATCCTGAGCCTCAACAATCAAACGAGTATCCGTAATGGCAGGACACTGCAACAGAATGTCACGCTTGATTCTCAGAGAGCCGTCCTTACCTGTTGTATATATAGTATATGCCGTAAGATTCCTGTTGAAATAAACCTCACCCTCTCCAGCACGGAATACCGTAACAGGAGCATATTGACTATTCGATTCCCGACGCAATGCTGTGATGTCTGCTATGTCAACCTTATGCTGTTGTCCTTGCTCATCCTGAATACACAGGTAACTCGCCTCATCTTCTGAACCATAGTTCTGTAAGACTATGATACCTTGATAAGTATTATCATCAGTTACCACTACATCCAAGAAAGGGGCCTGTTCAAAGATATTTTGTTCCTGATTAAACTTCTCTTTCCTATGACAGGCAATTTCAGCATTATTGATTATCTGGGTAACACCATTGTCCTGGAACAGATAGACAGACTTGCCAAGAAGTTGCTTGACAATCTGTCCTTTAAATACTTTTCCATTCCTTGTCTCTATTATGTCATCAATACCGGAAAGGTCATCAGCCTGTCGCTTGACACGCTCTATCGCCAGTATATCCTCCATGGGATAACTGATTTCCTGATCAACACTCTGGAAAACAATATCCTTGCCTGGATGCTGAACGGCAATGCGTCCTTCCACCATGCTACCATCCGTCAGAATCAGTTTGTCATAGACCTGAGCATGTCCCATGACAACAGTCATCAATGATAACAAGAAGAGATACTTTTTCTTTTTCATCAGTATATACTTTATTATAATACAAAAGACGGCTTCAATGTCGTTGTACAAGAACTCGAGAAGCCACCTCCGCGGGCGGTAATCGTACATTTTGTATCCTTCTTCACAGGAACATTTACTGTGACGGATCCCGACTTTCCTGCCGCAAGTTTTATAGAACTCTTCTGTCCTGTACTAAGAGAGATGTTAAATGTATTCGAAGAACCTGTATTATTGACAACACGTATAGAAACGGAACATACACCTTTCGCATTTGCTTTTACAGAAGGAGATGTACTGACAGAGACACCTCCTTTAGATGATGCTTTCCCGCCACCACCTTTTGAAGGAGAATCTGTTTTTATGGAACTACGCCAAAGAATCAGTTTGTCACAAGCAAGGTCATAGACCTTTTTGCCACTTTCATTAGAAACACTTGTGTTAAGCGTGCGTTGTGTTTCTGTTCCTTGCATTTCAAATTCTTTACGGGATGCACCATTAACCGTACGGACAATCATTGCCACCTTATTATCCCAGACAGAAGGGATTTCGGCATCTGCCTTCAATTTTCCACCAGACTCACTGACGTTACAGTCTATGGTTGCACTATTAACCTTAATCACTCCATATAAATGATCAACCATCACAATAGCGCAATCATCAGAGATATTCTCTGCTTCCTCAAACTGAGCAGGCAAGAGCACTTCACTTCCTATCTTATATCCATATAATTTATTCTCATCATACCGCTGATAAGATGGATCTGGAGTTGGTTTGTATGGAATAGCAATCTCCTGCGCGGGAATCCTGAAGTCATTATTGCCAACAGTCTTAATCACTTTACCGTTATTATCTATCTCGGAAATGGCATTTTTTCCAGAAAACCCTCCTTTTCCTTTTGTAACGAAAGCACTCCCATTTCGGAAAGGAGTAACTGCTGTATAAGAACAAGAAACGACTAATTTTCCTGCAGGATCCATAAAACCATACTTGCCTTTCTTGTTCATAACAGGGCATCTGTCATCTGAGAAATAGGCAAAATCACCGGCATACAATTCTTCCTTAACCGGCTCATGGGTACCGTTCTGTCTAATGACATGGATAATACGGTATTTATCCTTGCTCCTCAATAAACCAAGAGCATAGCCATTAGTTACATAAGTAATAGAGTCCAGTGAAGGGGATACCACCCATTTATCATCCACGTCAAGGATTCCCGTACTGACATAGGTCTTCACCTTAAAAAGACGAGGGGCAAAACGGGTCATTGACTGATAGGTGGGCTGAATAGCCCAATGGGCAGATTGTGCCTGCCCCACTAAAGGTAGGGCAAGGCACATCAGTATTACTATAAGACTTTTCTTAATCCTCATTACTGTCCTGCTTCTTCATCATAGATTTTCTTCAGATACTTAGACTGTACAGCCATCGTGAAGCCACCTGCCACATTAGAGGTACCGGAACTGAGGATACCAACCAACTGACCTGCCTCGTTAAAGACTGGCGAGCCACTGCTACCGCCTATTGACTGATCCTGGAACTCAAAGACATACTTGCTTGGCTCCTTACTACACTTGGTCTCCTTGATATTGGGTTCCAAAGACTTGATTTTCGTATCAAGTCCCCATGTCAAACCTGCTGGATAGCCAATAGTAAACAATTTGTCCTTCAAAGGAACCAACTTTTCTGTATAGAAGTTGCTGGGGCTGAAGAGAAGTTCCACATCTGCGGGAGTCTTCTTGTCGTTCAATTGTAACAAAGCTACATCAATCTCCTTATCCTTAGAATCTGCTACAACATCGCAACGCTGGAACTCATCACGATGGGTATAGTTCCTGCCGGCATAACCTACCGTAATATAATCGATAGCACCTGTGATGGTGTAACGGGAACGATTTAGACGATCAACAATCTTATCCAGCTCACCCTGCCAATTAGCAGATTTACGGATGTGGTTGTATATTGCCTTAAAGAAATCTGTCTCAGCAAATTTCTGCATAGTAAGTTGAGAGAAATCCCTATTCTTTTCGCTCACTGTCCAGCGCTCATCACCAGTCTTCATAAACCTACAGGTACGACGCATCAACTCTATGCGATATTCTATTAACTCACGGATTCTGTTGTCTTCATCCTTAGTTCTGTAATCCCATGGTACTGCCACATGACGGTTAGTACCCATATAACCGTTCTTATCGAGGAAGAAGGCTGTTGCACTATAAGGTCTAATTGCATTATCACCCTCTATTCTACCGATATCCTCAATCTTTCCGTTCCATGTATCCGGCATGGGGTTATCCTCAAACTCAGCAATATAATGATACATTGCATCCACATATACTACCGTGTTGCGGTACTTCTCAGGAGAAACATTTGTTGGAGTAGATGGAGCTACATAGGTTGAGTCATTTGTAGAAGCAATCACAGGCTCTGGTTCTGACTTCGGCCAAAGAGCGAAAATGATACCAGCTAATACGAGAAGACCTACTACACCACCGACAATAGCAGCAATCATGCCTGTATTGCTCTTGGGTAACAAAGCAGTCACCTGATCCGTTACATCCTCTGTACCACAGACAATATTATCACCCTTCTTGATACGGACATCCTTGTTGGCAGCAATCTTTACACCATTCACCATCGTGCCATTACGACTGCCGTTGTCATGGATATACATCTTACCATCCTTACCGACTCTGAGGGAAGCATGATAACGGCTAACTGTCTGACTGTTCAAAATAATATCATTACGGAAATTAGAACCGATATTATACACAGACTTATAGGCTGCCAATTTCTCTGGAGCAGGAACTTTCGCCCATACCAGAGGAGTATCAGCAAAGGTAATACGGTCACCACGTTGTATTGAAACCTCCTTACCCGGCTCTATTCTCTTATTACCGACTTGTGTTCCGTTCTTACTGTTCTTGTCTTCCAGGATTATCTGTCCGTCGTCAAGAATGGTCATTTCAGCATGCAGGCTGCTGACAAAGTTACTGTCTAATACGATGTCGCAAGATTGCGAACTACCAATTTTAATAATCTTCATATGCTTAATGTTTTTAGTTATATTACGACTGTTTTATTCTTATTACCATCAGATGATTTATCTTTAGAAGGCTGACTATCCTGAGGCTTGGATTGCTGTTGTTCCTTCGCTTTTTGTTGTGCTTTAGCCTTTTGCTGACGAGCACGTTCCTCTGCCTCACGTTTCTTCTTACTGGCACGGGCAGCCCCATAGACATCAATTACTTCATTACTAGTACCCGACGTAGCCTCTGGAGTATTAGAAGGAGTGGCAGTTTCATCACTCTCGATAGGTGTCTCAGGCTGAGTTTCCTCTTCCTGTTTGGTCTGAGACGGTTGCTCGTAGTCTGTCTGTATAGGTTTCTGGACTTGTTCTACAGCAGGCTGCTCTGGAGAAGTATCGGTGCCGCTGGACAAACTCTTGAAAAGTAAGATGACCAACAGAAGGACGATAAGTCCACCCACGATAATTGCACCTATCTTATAATATTTCAGAGGGTCTGGTATTGTCGACCAGTCTAATTGATATACTTCCGCAAAATTGACAACATCCTTACGGGTTACAGGAACTGGTACATTAGGACGCACACGGACTCCATTGACATAGGTTCCGTTTTTACTCATATCAACCACCTCCATCTTACCGAAAGTAGGAATCCTGATAATCGCATGACTGCGACTCATCATCTCGTCATCCACGATGATATTACAGCCCTCTCCTCTTCCTATTGATACGGTCTTCATAGGCAATATTATTTGATGTTTTGAATTTTCCCTATCAAGAACTTATAATGGCCAATGGCCTTGTCGGAATTCTCGGTGGCCACCTTATTTCCCAGTTTCTCACGCACCTCATCATAAATGGCCTTGTGGGTAGCATCTTGGGCAGAGAGCGTCTTCAACAGATTGGAAACAGAGGTACGCATCTGTTTGCGTTGGTCACCCTCCTTCATATCCTTAATCTTCGTGAGTTGGGCAATAACATCACCACGCGACTTCTGGATGGCATCCGCAGCAGCCTTAGCCTGGTCGGCAGCATCCTTGGCTTTGTCGGCAGCTTCCTTCGCTTCTTTCGCCTTCTGCTCAGCATCATCCCTTGCCTTCTCCGCGGCATTCTCCTTCTCCTTGGCAGCCTTCAAATTAGCATCAGCAGCCTCGTTCTTCGAGTCATGAACAGTTCCCCATAAGGACTGGATACTATCTTCCAATGCCCTGATACGCTGTCCCCGTTCCTCATTCTGGGTGATCAGCGCTTCTTTCTCACTGTCATGCGACTTAACGGTATTCCGGGTTAACAACACGATGTTGAGGATCACACTCAACAGGCAGACAGCTGCCAGTGCTATCAAAATTCGTAATGTTTTCTTACTCATTTTTTCTTTCAGTATAGAATCTTGTTTGGTTTCTAATAATGCAATCGTCAGGTTGTCATGCTTATTACCATTGGCACGCCCTATCTCGTCCACTTTTATTACAGTAGAGTCAACAGCTCCCGACAATGATTGAGTTTTAGCCACTCGTTTAATCAAGTCGCTTTCTGGCATAGCGCCCCAAATACCATCCGTACAAAGCATAAAGCGGTCGCCTTTCTCATAGGGACGTTCCGTCACCTCTGCAAGGTTTGTCAGTTTACTGCCTAACGCTTTCGTGATAATATTTGACTGTGATGACAGTCTAGCCTGCTCTTCCGTCAATGTACCATTACGTACCAACTCACCTACCATTGAATGGTCGGCAGTACGGAAGATCTTCTTGCCACGACGGAATTGATAGATACGACTATCACCGACATGACCTAATATTGCAGATTGTCCACTAATCAACACCACTGTTGCCGTCGAACCCATACCCCTCAAGGCAGGATTCTCTGCTGTCTTGGCAAGAATAGACTGATGCGCATACTCTATAGCCTGGGCTACCATCTCTGTACGTGGCATATCCATAGGGGCGTTAACTACATACTCTACGATTTTCTGAACGGCTATCGTAGAAGCGAGTTGTCCGCTGGGACCACCGCCCATACCGTCACAGACTACGGCTATCAGTCCTTTCTCCGTATCCAAGAAACCGCAAGAGTCCTGATTTTCCACCCGTCCTCCTTGCCGGGTATCCCAATAGCCTGCTATAGGTGTTGCTGTCTTGATTGTATTCATACTATTTTATTTCTTAAAGATGCCCGAAAACATCGATAATTTATCTTTTAGAATTCTGTCAAATTTCGTATAATTGCGCGGAGGAAGAGCCTCCTTCAAAGCGAGTTTCATGGCTGATGCAGTCTGGAAACGATCCTGAGGCTTGATAGCCGTTGCTTTACGTACTACCTCATAGACTGAGTCGGAGATTCCCGGCACTTTTGGCAGTATCATACCGTGATGCAGTTCCTTCGCCTCTGCCACAGTCGTTGCCGAGAAGGGATTCTGTTTGGTAATCAACTCATACAAAGTGATGCCTGCCTCATAGATATCTGTCGCTGAGGTTAATTGCGGCTTGGTTGCCACATCAGAGAACTGTTCTGGTGCTGCATACTTGGGAGTTCCCATCATACCCGATGTAGAACTGTTGATAGTGTCCGTGACATCAGCGATACCCAAATCCATCAGTCGTACATTACGTCCCTGTTCCATCATGATGTTCGACGGTTTGATATCCATGTGGATGATTCCTTTCGTATGAATATACGCAAGTGCGTCTAACACTGGCAGAAACAGTTCACAGATACGATGCTCTGCATTGGGAAGAGCACGTACATAAGCATTGATGAACTTATCAATATTCTCGCCTTTGACAAAACGGCTGATGATAAAGATAGGACCCGTATCAGGACGTACCTCGCAGCATCCGAGCATCTCTACCAGATTGGGATGACTGAACATTAAATCGGCCTCCTGATGGGCACGTCTGCGAATCTCCGGGTTATTGGCATAGTGGTCAACCACCCGTTTCACTGCTACTGGTTCGTGCGTCTGGCATTCCTCTCCGACGTACACGACTCCCATGGCACCAGCGCCAAGCGGTGGTTGCGTTTCATCATACTGATACCAACGACCGTAGGCATTCAGATAGATGATGTTTCCTTGCTTCTTTACTTTCCCCGGCATCTTTAATCAATTTCTCTACTCACCCTGCACAAGGCTACGTACCTGTTCGATACGGGTAGTATAGAGTTGCACATATTCGGCATCACCTTTTAGACGAGCGTAATTGATTCCATCCTCAAACAGTTTAAGTGACTTCTGGATATCCTGTACCTTTGCATCACCCGTCCGTCTCTCTCCTGCCACATAATCAGTCGCAAGTTCAAATATTGCCTTATAACTCTCAGGATTAGCCTTATAAGCTTGTTCTGCCAACTGATGAGCCTTCTTGGCATCGCGCTTAATGGCATTCACTGTCAGTGACCTGAACTCTTTCACCTCATTGGCACTGATTTCCGCATCTTCCGGTTGTGTCAGTGCAGACAGTAAGGCAATAGCGTCAGCGGCATCTTTCTCATCTCCGTGCTTGGTGGCTATCTCTGTCAATAAGTTGACTCCTTCTTGGATAGTGGCTGCATTCGACAAGGCATCCTCTGCCTTGGTGAAACTGGTCGCCACGTCAAAATCCTCAGAAGTTGCCTCAACGTTTTGAGTACTTTCCGGAGCATCTTTCGGAGAATCAGAACCACCACTCAGTAAGACGACAAGAATAATTGCCAATACCACTACCGCAGCAGCAAAGATACCGATGAGTTTACCTTTACTGCTCTTCACATCAGCCACGCTTGCTACTATTTGTCCTGCACTGGTAGCAGACGGGACAGCATCTTTCTTCGACAAATGCTCCAGATCCACACGCATCTCCGCTGCAGACTGATAGCGGTCACTCTGCTTCTTAGCAGTAGCCTTGGCAACGATATTCCGCACAGCCTTATAAGGAATCAGTTTCAGAGGAATCTTCTCATTCAACTGTTTCTTAATCAGTTCTGCCATCGTTCCCTCGAAGGGCATGCTTCCCGTGATGAGCTGGAAGAGCATGATACCAACAGCATAGATATCCGTGGTTTTGTCCTGACTATGTACATCACCTAACACAAGCTCAGGAGCAGCATAGGCTGCCTTTCCCACAAACTGTCCCGTACTGGTCAGTTGTTGATCTTGTGTATTCAGATTCTCCATCTGCTTTGCAATACCGAAATCGATGATTTTAACTTTTCGGTCAGGAGTAATCATGATGTTGCTCGGATCCAAGTCACGATGAATATAGCCCTTGTCATGCAGAGCCATCAGTCCCGACAGGATGTTCTTCACGATGAAGACAGCAAAGCCGAAGCGGTCATTCTGGTATTTGGAATACAATTCTTGAGCGAAAGGTACCTCGTTACCATTCTTGTCCGTCGTCTTGCCATTCAACAAGTCAAAGAGCATCACACCCTGTAACAATTCACTAACCACATGGTAGCGTTTGACAGGATGTGCACTTTGAGGATTCTCTACGACCTCTATAAAGCCGAACATCTCTACCAGATTCTCATTATGTATCTGAATAGAAGCCTCTCTCCGGGCTCGTTCAATGGCATGGGCAGGTAAATCCTCGAACAGGAACTTGATAGCGACATCCTTCCGGACGCCATTAACTTCATTCACCTGTACACCTTTCAGAACCTGTCCCATACCGCCCTCACCCAATGAAGGCAATTCCGGGTCCACCTCATAGTGTATGTGTCTCTGTTTCTCCTCTTCTCCTTGTATATATATTAAAGACATTTCTTTCGTTGCTTTCTATATCAATCTTTACATCATCTCTGTTCCACCTGGCTCATCAAAGCCTGCACCGCTCAAATCTACCGTACCAGTATCTACATTACGGTGATCAGAGCTATATGGACGGAAATTATTCTGTGTCGCGTCGTCTCCGAAACCGCCACGTGCCTGATAAGGAGCAGGAGCCTCAGCGGCATCCTTATCCTCTACGAATTCTTCAGATACAGAGAGTCCATATTCTTCTGCATCAATCAAGATAAGCAGTAATTTATAATTGGCACCCACAGTGATGATGTCGTTGGCCTTACAAGTATGATTCTCATAGTCCAACTCTTCATCATTCAGATACATACCAGTCTTTGAACCTGTATCACGGATACTGGCAATCAGTTTGTGAGTACTCTTCATCTGCTTGATGCTCAAGGTAGCATGCTTGCTTGACACAGACATCTCCTTCAGACAGATATCATTGTCTTCTGACCTACCAATCGTGTTAGTTCCCAAATGAAGAGGCCAATACTCGCCAATGCCCTTACGGGAGATGGAATACAAGAAGCCTACGACAGGAGTATTGGGCTTTGCCTTTGGATTTGCTGCTGCAGGAGCAGGAGCACTGCCTGGTGTATAGTCATTCATACCAGGGATATAAGTCTCATTACCTGAACGTTGACCTCCGTTTGAACGTGCATAAGGATTGTTACCTCCTTTTACAAATGTTTCATCTTTTTTCATATTTATCCGTTTTAAGTTATACTTTAATCTATATTGTAATCACAAAGATAGTAATTATTTGCTCAATCTCACTTGAACTTTTCCATTTTACATTATTTTATAACATTGGTTTGCATTTATTAACAAAGCGCCATCAAGCGATTCAAGCGGAAAGAATAACCCCAAAACATAAATAAATATGTAATTTTCTTCGCCAAATCGAATTTTTATACTATCTTTGCACCAATTTATATCATAAACAGACCAATAAATATGAAAAAAACTTGTTTTATAATCATGATGTGTTGCCTTGCACTTGGTTGTATGGCACAACCCTTTGAGAAGGATGAGTTTAAGACGGAATCAGGTAAAACGCTGAAGATTACCTGTATCAAACACGCTACTATTATGATGGAATACGACGGAAAGGTCATCTATTTCGATCCCGTCATCAACGTGAAGCCGTATACCGATTTCACCGCTTTCCCCAAAGCAAACTTTATCTTTGTAACCCACGAGCATCAGGATCATTTTGATTCGATGGCACTGACAGAATTGAAGAGGAAGTACACAACCATCTATGTTAATCATAATGTATATGAGAACTGGGGTAGCGGTTATGTGATGAAGAATGGCGACAAGGCACAAGTGGACGATAATATCACTGTAGAGGCTGTTCCTGCCTATAATACCACACCCGCCCATATGAAGTTCCATCCGAAGGGACGTGACAATGGTTATATTCTCACCATCGAGAACCTGCGTATCTATGTGGCTGGTGATACAGAGGACATTCCTGAGATGGAAAACATCAAGGATATCGACATCGCCTTCCTGCCTTGTAACCAACCCTACACCATGACTGTTGAGCAATTGGTGAAGGCAGCAAAGACTATCCGCCCGAAGGTATTGTTCCCCTATCACTATAGCGACACGCCCATCCGTAAGGTCAGTATGCTCTTAGGCGGCAGCGGCATTGACGTTAGAATCAGGAAATACCAGTAAGTCGTTATCCCGATATAACGTTATAACGTAATCCCGAAAACAATTTTAAATTAAACAATATGAGAAAACAATTTTTCAAAGAGGCTTTATTAGCCGTCGCACTCGCTGCCTTTAGCAGCACAGCGGCAATGGGACAATCAACGTCCTCTGCTGAACCCGAACAGGAGCAGGGGAAGAAAAAAACAGAACTGGATTGGGTGAAGGACATCGCCGATCGTATCGAATTGCATGGATACGCCCAAGGAGGCTTCAACTACACCCATAAAGATGGTGAGGGAAAAGGAACCTTTGAACTCAAGCGCACGCTCTTCTGGGTAAATGCCCATATCACTGACAGATGGTCGTTCCTGTTTATGCACGACTTCTCAAGCGAAGTACAAGAATTCTATACGGACTATCGCTTTTCCAACAACAAGGCTATCACCGCTCGCCTTGGACAGTTTAAGAACGGTGTATCTTTTGAGAATCCCCTATCCCCTACCGCCATGGAGGCTATCGATGTCTACTCGGAGGGTGTGACCTACCTGACAGGTTGCGGCAGCGACCCGCTGATGGGTGTACAATACGGACGTGACCTTGGTCTTGCTATCTTCGGAGAGACCAACGACAATATGTTCCGCTATGAGGTACAGATCATGAACGGACAGGGTATTAACAAGAAAGACGGCAACAAACGGAAAGACATTATCGGACGACTGGAGTTTCGTCCCGTGAAAGGTCTCAACATTATTGCCACAGGACAGATAGGTCGTGGTCATGCCATTGCTAACTCGCCCTATATTCCTGACATCCATCCTGGTGACGATTATAAGCGCAACCGCTGGACGGTGGGCTTCGATTATAAATCAAAGGCTTTCAATGTGCATGGTGAGTATCTGGAAGGTAAGGACGGTAACGTCACCAGCCGTGGTGCTTATGTGACAGGAGCCGTTCCCTTGTTCAAGGGTTTTGATTTCGTAGGCTCCTACGATTTCTTCAATTTTAATACGACACTGGGCATGGATCAGCATAAGGCAATTGCTGGTTTCCAGTATTGGTTCTTCAAAAAATGTCGTGTTCAGTTGCAGTATGTCTATAAAAGCGCAGGTATCATTGAGGGAGAGTTCACTCACACCAATATCCATGCCATCATGGCACAGGTACAGATCCGCTTCGACTACTCGAGGAAGAAATAACTCGTTATAACATTATACCGTAATCCCGAAATAATAATAAAAAGATGATTATAAAAGTTCTTTTGACTATCATTTTCTTTGCCGTAATGATAGGTGTGGGTCTCTACTCACGCAAACAGGCAAGCAGTGTGGATGGTTTCGTATTGGGCGGTCGTGCCGTAGGTCCTTGGCTGACGGCTTTCGCTTTCGGAACAAGTTATTTCTCCGCAGTCGTCTTCGTAGGCTATGCTGGACAGTTCGGATGGAAATACGGTCTGTCGAGTGCATGGATTGGTATTGGTAATGCCATTATCGGTTCGTTGTTGGCATGGATGCTGTTAGGTAAGCGTACCAAACTGATGACGCAACATATTGAGAGTCGTACAATGCCTGACTTCTTCGGCACGCGTTTCAGTGATCAGGGACTGCGTGTCGTGGCTTCCGTCATCGCCTTCGTGTTCCTCATCCCCTATACTGCTGGTGTCTATAGTGGTATCTCCCGCCTCTTCGAGATGGGTTTTGATATCCCTTATGAGTACTGCGTAGTGATTATGTCTATCCTTACTGCCATCTATGTGATTATCGGCGGTTATAAGGCAACGGCGATGAACGACTTCATCCAGGGTATCATTATGCTCTTCGGCATTGTTGCCGTCATCGTTGCTGTGCTGAATGCACAAGGTGGACTGACAGCTGCCGTCGATAAACTGGCACAGTTGCCCTCTGATACTGATCCATCTGTGAATGGTGGCTTTGCCTCACTGTTCGGTCCTGACCCTTGGAATCTGTTAGGTGTTGTGATCCTGACCTCTTTAGGTACGATGGGACTGCCACAGATGGTGGGTAAGTTCTATTCAATTACTGACGAGAGTGCCATCAAACGTGGTACTATTATTTCTACTATCTTCGCATTCATCGTGGCTGGCGGCTGCTACTTCCTCGGTGGTTTCGGTCGTCTCTATGATCCTGTGATTAATGAAGCAACAGGCAAGATTGCCTTCGACTCTATCGTGCCTGCCATGCTTGTCACTCTGCCCAACGTACTCATCGCCCTCGTAGTGTTGTTGGTACTGTCGGCTTCCATGTCAACACTGGCATCGCTGGTACTTACCTCTTCATCGACGATGACACTCGACCTTATCTATCGCGACAAGAAGTCGCTGCCAGGAGAGGTTGAGGACGGAACCATCGACGATATCGTCGCTGAGAAATATGAGCGTCGTAAGGTCGTAGTGATGCGTGTGCTTATCATGTTCTTTATCGCTATTTCGCTGTTGATAGCCCTCAATCCCCCGACGTTCATCGCCCAGTTGATGGGTATCTCGTGGGGTGCACTGGCTGGTGCCTTCCTTGCACCGTTCATGCTTGGTCTCTACTGGCGTGGTGTTACTCCTGCCAGCGTCTGGGCTTGTTTCATCTGGGGCGTAGGTCTCACAGTGATTAACATGCTTTTAGGCAATCCTATCAATCCCATCAACTGCGGAGCCATCGCTATGGTCGGCGGTTTCCCCGTCGTTTGGATTGTCAGTCTCCTCTCGCCAAAGATGAAACGCGATACAGTCGATAAGATTTTCGAGTGCTATAAATAAGTTCAAAGGACTAAAGACAAAAAGCCTGGGCACAATCGCTCAGGCTTTTTTATTCTTCTCTTCATCCATCGTTTATATCACATACCTGTCCCCTGGCACATCGCTTTCGTTAATAACAGACAAATAATATGAAGCGTATAAAAAATTAAGAAGAATAAACCTTTGTTGTAGTAGAAGTTCTTTGTAATTCTCTTACTTTTGCAGGAAAATTGGAACTTCTAATGAATATACCATCATTATATAAAGGAGTATTCTTACTTATAACAATTCATCTTTCTATCAGTGGTTCTGCTCAGGAAATGACTTCAAAGAGTCTCAAGGACAGCACTGTTATCAATGATGTTGACAGCACTATTGCCTATTCTCTGATGCTTGACAGCATCGAGGTATCGCCAAGCAAGAGTGCTTTCAGACTGAAAGGTAGCACTTTGTTCGTGAATGTGGAGTATGATGAGATTCTCAGTCACCAAAACGATATGGCAGAGTTGTTGGGTAAGATTCCTGGTGTCATAAAGAATGGCAATTCTATAACTGTTGCTGGTAAGTCACCAGTGTATTATATTGACAACAGAAAGGTGATGGACGCAGAAGAAATAGACTTGTTATCTGTAGAACAGATAAGGAATATCAAGGTTATTACGACAGCCAATGCCCGTTACGACAGCGAAGGCAGGCCTGTGATTGACATTAAGACCAAACGAATGGGTGAAGGACTTGCCTATAATATTATGGGGGACCTCCGACTAGGTAAGTATTTCTCTCAGAAATACAGGCTCAACCTTAGTTATAATTATAAGAAATGGGACTTCTTCCTTGCCTATAACTATCAGTATGGAAAGGAGTGGATAGGTGGTGACTCACAGACAGGTATCATGGCAGATACACTCTGGAATAAGAATAGTTATATTGATAATCTGGACAGGATAGGGGCACATCATTATAAGTTAGGCACAAGCTACCACCTCTCACCCAATTCCTTGATAGGTATTCAGTATTCGGGCAGTTTTAATTCAAACAAGAAAAATGATACAGACTCTACCTTTTTAGTCCCTGGCAAGGGAATACCTTCGTTCTTGAACACATGGACACATGGTACTGGAAAAACGAACGTACATCACATCAATGTATATTATAAAACAGGATTGGGAAAGAACTGGGAACTGAATACCTATGGCGACTATGTGCGAAAGGACAGCCACTCGGACAGATTTCTGAATGAACGGGACAACATACTCAAGGACAATCATATCAACTATACACAGAAATCGGCATGGGATGTCCTTGCAGCCCATTTGCAGTTGTCCCACGAATCGGAGAAATACGGAACGTTTGCCTTCGGCTATGATTTCAGTTACTCCCATGGTACAGACTGTATTGACTATGTGGACAGAGGCGATAATGGAAAGACTGACAATAAAGAATCCAAGAACGCTCTGTTTTTCAACTACACCAAAGACATCGGTAGCTTCTCTATAGATGCAGGCTTGCGTTATGAGTATGTACACTCCTTGCTGAAGGAGAACTATCTGAACGAGGAAATGAAAGACCATTATCATCGGATACTGCCTTCATTGACCCTCAGCCATTCATGGAGGATGCTCATGCATAGTCTGAGTTATTCTATCGGGACTGAACGACCAAATTTTACCGACATGAACAACAACAGGGCCTATACCAATCGCTATAATAGAGGAGAGGGCAATTTGAATCTAAGAACTGAGACCGATCACGAACTGTCGTATATGCTGATGTATAAGTTCCTTTATCTAAACATTTCCTATGAATATCTGCATCATCCTTTGATGCAAAGATATTTCAACCTGCCAGGCAACTCTGCTGTCATTGTGAACAGAACGGAAAACTTCTCCGACAGGCAGTCACTTACGTGTCTCTTAAATCTCCGTCATACCATCAAATGCTGGACGCCATCAGTCACTTTCTCAATGATGAAGTCGTATGCCGACTATCCAGGACCTAACGGAACAACGCTCAAGGACGGCAGACCTGTCGTAACGGCAATCATAGACAACGCTTTCAGTCTGCCCCATAATTGGCTACTCTCTTCACGATTCGAATACTGCTGGGGTGGTTATCTGCAGATGATTAAGATCGATCCCTTTTCTACTTTGGACTTCAGTATTCAAAAATCTTTTGCCAAAGACAGATGGAGACTTTCTTTGAATGCCTACGACATTTTCAAAAAGGGCGACTATAATGGCTTTTGGCAGCATGATAACATACAAATAAATCATCATACCTTAAGGGACAGCCGTAAGATTGGCATCACACTGACTTATCGTTTCCGCAAAAATAAAGAAATAAACAAGCAGAATGCGGCAGAGAAAGAGATGTCAAGACTAAAGATAGAAGAAAAGGATGAATAATAAACTGATACTGATTTCGCTATTGCTGTTCTTCGCTATTGGAGTCAAGGGACAGGAAATCACGCAAGACTCGCTGACAATAGACGAGAAGACGACACTCTTACCTGAGGTTGTCGTGTCAGGTCATCCGACAAAAAAGCAATCATCTTTTACCTTTAACAAGACGGAATTGCAACTTGCTGGTGTGAAGGATTCTGATATGAGTTTCAAGCCTGGTGGATTTCTTAAACGTCTTTTCAGTTTTTTATTCAAGAAAAAACGAAAGGAGAGCAGTTTCGAAAAGAATGAGCGTATCCTTCGTGAGTATGATAACTATCTACCTCCTAAAGAGGAAACAAAAAGGAGTGCTTGGCACTCCTAAGATACTATTCCTATTTAATTCTTGAAACAAGTTTCGAAGGATCATTACGCCTGTCCCATACATCCACTATCCAGATAGTATTCTTAGTCACATGATATATCATGCGATAGTTCTTGTTGATGGCAACATAACGATAATCTCGTTTTCTGTCAGAAAGCAATGGCTCAGGATGACCACTCTTTGGATATTTAAGTAGAATTTCCCCCTTCTGTTGGACTCGTTCAATAATCTTGTGGCAGAACGTGTTCCAGCAAATTCAGAAAAAACAGAGATTATTTTAAGAAATTCTTCACGCCCTTTCTTAGTAAACCGAATTTGCATATTCATTTACAATGTTAGTTGCATCCAGCATAACGCAGTCCCAATCATATCCTTCACTGGTTTCCATCTCGATTTCTGCCTCATCAATACGAGCATTCATTTCTTCTATAGAAGAAGGACCCACAAGGGGCATACCTGACCAGTCGTCAATGTTATATGTTTTTTCATTGACAAAGGTTGGTGTAGCAAGACCTATAGGTTCTGCTGCAACATCTATATCTTGTAAATGATTCTTTTTTTCTTTCATTGTTGATTTCATTTGTTATGCAAAGGTAATTATTATTCCCGAAAGTCACAAGTTTTTCAAAAGAAAAATGACATAAAAAGTTTGAACGTTACAAACAGGGTGAATGTAACGTTCAAACGAGTCGTTTGTAAGCCACAAACGGGTCGAAAAGAGGCTACTTTCACCTCAAAAACATGTTTTTTTCAAATTGAGAAAATTTATCAATTTCGCAAAAACACCTACCCTCCTACCTAAACATGGCTGAAATGCAGATAAATAAAGGAATTGGGACTAGGTAGGTGTTTTTCGAAAATCCGTCAAAATTATTTATGAGAACGGCGGTAGGTATATGCCATATAAATACAGGCACACAAGGCAATAGCAACGATGACGACCACCCACGTATCACCGCTGGTAAGTGTGTCTATGATGGTGGGAGGGGGAGCGACGTCCATTTTCTGTACTGTGACACTGTCGACATAGGCAACAGTATCTACGGTGTCAGGACTCTGAATGATTTTCGGGTGACGAGGGGGTTCCCAGATAATGTCTAAAAGATTCATCATACGCAAATATTTTTAAAATTAACAAGATAACAAATAAACGAGCAAGCCCGTCAGGAAACTGATGGAATTGCAAAGGAAGCTATAGATGAAGGCCTGCTTCCATTGACGTATCAGAATTGCATAGCCGAGTGCCTCCAAGATGATAACCACCACCTCGAATATTAACAAAGGGAGGAGATCTTGGAGGATATAGTAAGCAAGGATGTTGAGTGGAATATTGGTAAGGATGTTCATAACAACAGAGCCCAACAACACCTTCTTCCTCCGCTCACGAAGGAAGCGCAGTACTGCCAACTCGATGATGATGGTCGGAAGCAGTGCGAACAACAGTATATCAATCCATATCATAGGCTGTTTTATAGGGTGGCTAACAGATATCCAGGTATCAAGGCTGCAGCAAGCAGTCCGAAAGACAGTCCCTCATGTCCCTTAAGTACGACATTGGACAGATAGAGCGTGATGGGCATCGTGCAGTTGACTGCCAACAAACCCAACAGAAGTATGACATTATCGACATGGCGGAACGCTATGCAGCAGGCAACTGTCAGCAGTATTACTATCACTGCGGTAATCATCCCCATCCAGCGCACCAGCCATCCGCCAAGCATCTTGCCCATCATGGAAACAAAACCTATCAGCAAGATAACGGTACTGTTCTTGACAAGAGGAGACGAAAAAGTCTCCCCAACATAGGAACGGAAGCCAACAACAACCATGATAGCCACAACAGACAAGAGAACAAAGGTCAGTGAGAAATGTCGAATGTTAGACGTTTCTCCCTGTAAGACGCCTTCCTTCATCCTGCCTTCAACATGCAGATAGGTCGATGCCAGCAGACAGAGAGCCAGCAGGAAGAAACATAATAGGGACCATGAGAAGAACACAACGGAAACAGCAAGTCCCATCGCTCCCGTCGAAACGAACACACCCAATGCCCTGATGTCATTATTGGTGGTTAACACCACCTGCTTGCCGCCCCACACATGAAATAGCGAATTACCGATTCCCAACAGGACTGCAACGATAAGGCAGAGGGATGACGAAAACGTCCACAGAGGAAGCGACAGTGACACCAGTACACCGAGGGTCAATAACACCAACGACCACAGCAGCAGCCAGTGCCTATGAGTTAGTCTGTCGACCATCATTCCTGTCAACGGCTGACTCATGAACGCCAGAATATTATAAAGCAGGAAGACAGAAAGAATACCATTCGTAGTAAAAGAAGACACTGTCAAGTAGAGGCAACACAGGCAAAGCCCGTCCACCAACAGATGCATCGCCGCACTGACACTCAACAGGACAGTCCCCTCTTTGGTCATTGCTCGATGGTTTGTATCTGACTGTCGCCAGGCTTATAGAGCAAACCTGTGCATTTCTTTGCATCGGCTTTATATGCCTTCCACTCTACCTTGTCCCATTGTATCTGGTCAGTACGCTGAGCAAGAGGTACATGCGGAATGAGACTACCATCACGAACGAGGATGACACATGGAATCTCACCCACCTTGATGGTCTGATAGCCTCCTTCATAGACTTTGCCTGTCTGATAGTCAATCCATTTACCCTTTGGCAAGTAACAGGTACGGCTATCACCACTCTCCAACAACGGGGCAACCAGTATTTGCGAACCAAACATATACTCATCTTCGACAAGCCATGCACCTGGGTCTTCAGGGAACTCTACCAACAACGCACGCACCATTGGCAAGCCACGCTCAGAGCAGTCTTTCGCCTGTGCATAGACATACGGCATGAGCTTATACTTCATCTCCGCCGACTGACGGAAAGCCTTTGTGAACGACTCGCTAATCAACCAAGGCTCTGTAGGAGGTGCACCATGCGCACGAGTATGACTGCTCAAGAATCCAAAGGGCAGCCAACGACGATAGATATCCTCAGGAGAAGCAGTAACAAAGCCGCCCATGTCGTGACTCCAGAAGGAGAAACCACTAAGTCCGAAGGAGAGTCCGCCACGCAAGTCACCCAACATACCCGTATTGGTCGTAGCAGCATCACCACCCCAATGCAACGGATAACGCTGAGAACCAGCCCAGGCACTGCGTGCCCAGATGACACCCTCACCACTATTCGCCTTCACAGCCTCGAACAAGGCTTTGTTATAACGGACAGGATAGAGATTATGCTCGTACAGACCACCACGACCACTATAATAGAAACCATCGTACGGAGCAGCCTCACCAAAGTCACACTTAATGACTCCGACACCGAGTTTGATGAGATTGGCAATCTTATCCTGATACCATTTCACCGTTTTGGGATTACTCAAATCCAACACAGCATCCTCGTAAGGCAGGCTACCTGCGGCATTCTTCACCGCCATACCGCCATCGACGAGTTCGCGGAAGAAACGGTTCTTGGGGGTAAAGTATGGCAACTGCCACAGACAAGTATGGAAACCGTCACGTTTCAGTTGGTCGAGCATACCCTTCGGATCCTTGAAACGGTCTTTGGCAAACTCATAGTCACACTGCCAGTCAACACCAAACCATCCTGTATCGAAATGGATGACATCACTTGGGATCTTGTTTTGACGGAGTTGTTTAGCAATCTCCAGACCCTCTTCTTGTGAGAAATAGGTAATACGACTCATCCAGGTACCGAAGGTCCACAACGGCAGCATCGGCGACTTGCCTGTGATGTTAGTGTATTCGTTCAGGATTTCTTTGGGAGATCCAAAGAATACGAAGAAATCTATCTGCTCGTCAGCCATAAACAGACGCTGGGCTCCGATATACGAAGCACCGAAATCAGCAGTGACGGGTGCCGAGGTGTGCATGAAGATGCCATAACCACGATTGGAGAAATAGAACGGTACAGGCTTATACTGTCCGTCTGTCTCTGGTCCCTGCGGGTCGGTCACCATGATCTGTACCTTCTGTCCGACCTTGTTCAGTGCACCAAACGACTCACCACAACCATAGATGCGCTCACCCGGGGCAATGGTCAGCACGGGGTTGACACTGCGAGAGTTGTCGGAACCACGCTTGATAAACGAGAACGGCAGGAGTTTCACCTGACTGGAATCATTGTCGATGATATGGCGCGTACGGGTCAGTATCTTTCCATTCTTGTCCTTCAGTACAATGCGCCACGGGTATTTCTGTATCTCCACCGTACCATAATCGGTCGTGTAAGTGATGGCTTTGCCATCGCTCTTCATCTGCCAGGCAGAGGTCGTAGGCACAGGACCTGCCAGCATCAGGCTCTCTTCATCCTTTCTTGGAGCCTCAATGGGTGATGTCGCCATGCGGATACGGACACAACGGGGACTGACAAAATCAATCTTGAAAGAAAGATTCGGGTCGTTATCATACTGCGTGTCAGGGAAGTCGAGCATCTGCATCCGCACTGGCCAGTAGCCGTTGAGGTTGAATGCCTGACGAGGTGACAGACGATAACGTTTCCAGTTAAGTTGTCCCTCCCCTTTCGCTGCATCGAACGCAGCCAGCGAGTCGGCCAGGAAATAGGTATTACTCAGGTCGGAGAAATCGCCCGACTGATCTTTGGGCATACACTGCAGGTACTGGATACCTGCTGAAGTCTGCAACTGGGCATAGGTGGTAGTGGTGGTAAAGGCGCAACCTACTACACAAAAGAATAATAACGCACGTTTCATCTATTATCTCTTTACTATTATCTATTAACTCTCAATTGTATCACATCAGACTGCAATGTCGGCGACTTGGCAGTAATAGAACCATTACCACTTGCCACTACCATACACTTACCAAAGAAGGCTTTACGCTGTGGAGCCTTGAAATTCTCCATAGAAGTCTGACAACCATTGTCTGTTCCCAGTACCTTCCCATCACCTTCGTAGATGAAATAGATCTGATCCTCAGCCCAAGGACAGAGGTTTCCGTCTTTATCCACCACTTCAGCAGTGACAAAGGTGGTATTCTTACCCTGATAGTCTTTCGACAAACGTATCTTTGCAGGTGCACCAGCCGTCTTAATCGTCTGTTCACCAACAATCTTTCCGTCCTTGCGAGCCACTACCTTCACTTCACCAGGGTCGAAAGTGACACGCCAACCGACATGGTATTCCGTGTTTAACTTCGTTTTGGTATTATGCATGGCGTAACGTCCCTCAGGATTTTCACCTGTCTTACGACGCACACCCTGACTCTTGCCATTAATGAATAACTCCACTTCATCGGCATTGTTATAGTAGCACCACATATCAATCTCATCACCTGGTATCCAGTTCCAATGAGGGAAGAGGTGCAGCACTGGCTTCGTCGTCCACTCACTCTGATACATATAATAGGTATCCTTCGGGAAACCGGCAAGGTCGATGATACCAAAATAACTGGAGCGTGCAGGGAAACCATAGGGCGTCGGTTCACCGATATAATCAAAGCCCGTCCAGATATACTGTCCACCCACAAAGGCATTATGCTTCACCACGTCCCAAGTCTCCTCATGGGTAGAACTCCATGAGGCATGGAAGTTATCGTAAGAAGAGCACATATACGAAGGATCGGTATAGGGCATCCACCACTCCTTCGGTGCCCATGTGATTTCATCGGAAGGCATCTTATAGTAACCGCGTGTCTGCAGTGCAGAAACACTCTCCGAGAAGATAAAGGGTTTGCCTGGGAAGTTCTTGGGAACATCCTTCACCCACTGATGATGGTAGTTAAAACCGATGATATCAATCGCACCGCTCTTGAAAAGATGGTTATTGGGATTAGGCTCGTTACAACCGGCAAGGATAGGACGTGTCGTATCATATCGCTTGATAATTTCGGCAAGATGCTGTGTAAGCAGGGATTGTACTGACAGTTCTCCCTCCTTTGCCAACGTAGAGGCATCATGACCTGCATTCAGAATCAGGTTAGCCTGTTCGAGCGTCAACGTATCAGCCTCAGCACTCGACCACTGCTCCAGTACCTCGTTACCAATAGACCACATCATTACAGAAGGATGATTGCGATCGCGCAAGACCAGATCGGTGAGGTCGCTCTCATGCCACTCATCGAAGAAACGGGCATAGTCACCTGCTGTCTTCTTCCGTCGCCACATGTCAAACGACTCATCCATCACGATAATACCCATCGTGTCGCACATGTTCAGCAACTCAGGAGCAGGAGGATTATGTGAGGAACGGATGCTATTGACACCCATTGCCTTCAGTTTCGACAACTTACGGTGCATGGCATCCTCGTTGACAGCAGCACCGAAACAGCCGAAGTCATGGTGTTCACAGACACCGTTTAACTTAAAGTTCTTGCCATTCAACCAGAAACCAGTCTCCGCATCAAACTTAAAGTCACGGAAACCTGTTGTCGTCCAGACCTCATCGACGACCTTGCCATTGACCAACACTTGCGTACGTACCTTATATATATAAGGGTCCTCCACAGACCAGAGATGAGGATTCTTCACTTTCAAACCCACTTCCTTACCATTGGCGTCGAAGACAGTATTCTTGATAGTCGGACGATGGATGTTGATGGCAGGATACTTTGCCAATTCCACCTCCACTTTGACTTGTCCTGTCTTCGCATCGGTCTCGACATGTACACCCCAATGTTTTACGTGTACGTGATTCGTTTGAGTAAACCATACATGGCGGTAGATGCCACAACCACTATACCAACGACTATTTGGCTGGTCGGAGTTATCAACCCTCACGGCAATGACATTATCACCCTGTTTCAGATATTTCGTAATATCATACTCAAAACTTGAATAACCATAAGGACGATGCCCTACCTCCTGTCCGTTGACATAGACAGTAGAGTTCATATAGACACCATCAAACTCAATAAAGTAACGATTGCCTGGTACTGCCTCACAATCAAGAGAGAGGTGTTTACGATACCATCCGATACCGCCAGGAAGTGCACCACCACCTGCGCCACTGGGATTGCCAGCATAGAAATCGCCCTCTATCGCCCAGTCGTGGGGCAAATCGAGTATCCGCCAATGGGTATCATTATACGTCGGAGTAGCCATCTGTGCTGAGTCGGCGAGGATAAAGCGCCATCCTGCATCAAAATTCTTCCGCTCACGAGCCTGCGTTGTCAAGGCAGTCAACAGCATGACTGCCACCCATATTAGTCTGTTATGCATTTGTTATTATGTTTTGATTATTATTTAATGTTCACACTAACTTCCTTACCATTGTACTGTACCATGATACCTTGAGGATCGACAAGGTTAAGGGGCTTCGGTGCATCTTTCGTGATGAGTACGATGTTGAAGCGACGATTCTTCAGCATACCATTGAAGTTACCCTTACGGGCACCAAATTTTACTGTCTTGGCAGCATCGTCATAGGTGATATCAATGGTTGCAAACTTACCCTTCTCGTAGTTATAGTTCACACCTTCGTCCTCATAGAGTTGGAAAGCACCATTCTGTCCAGCATAGATATAGAGATTGATAAGTTCAGCAGGCTTCTCGTCACACCACTCCATCTCAGGACCGAAGGGAATAATAGCTCCTTCGCGGACAAAGACAGGAATCTGCTCATAAGGTGCATCGACGACGAGCGACTGTCCACCTTCCACATACTCGTTAGTATAAAGGTTATACCATCCGCACTGCTTCGGGAAGTAGACACTACGGTTGCGAGCCTTGTAATAACCGACAGGACATGCCATCAGAGCAGGACCGAACATCCATTGATTACCGATATTCTCTACTTCCTTATCTCCGTTGAAGTCCATGATAAGGGCACGCATCAACGTGTAGTCCTTGAAGTGAGCCCAGCCAGCAAGACTGTACAGATAAGGCATCAGACGATAACGTAGTTTGTCATAATAGACAAACGACTTATAGGCAGGATGATTGTCGGGGGCAATGTTCCATATCTCACGAGTAGGCCACTGTCCATGTACCCGGAACAATGGAATAAAGGCACCAAACTGACTCCAACGTGCCTGTAACTCACGCCACTCTTTCAGGTCTTCGTTCTCAACCCCAGTGTTATTAAATATCTGCTGTGCTGCCACATAACGGTTCTCTACACAGAAGCCACCCTGATCCATACCCCAGAAGGGAATACCTGACATCGAATAATTCAAACCTGCAGTCATCTGAGCACGCATATCTTCCCAACGGGTACCGATATCACCACTCCATGTTGCAGTAGAGAAACGCTGCTCACCAGCAAAACCACTACGCGTCAGCAAGAATACACGAGGCTCGTTGTCTTTGCCCTTCCATACACTACGCTGTCCATTATAGATAGCATCGGCATTGACGGTGGAATAAGCATTGAAGAACTCTGTTGACGTTCCTAACGCTGTAGGCCCGCTAAGAGCTTTACGATACCACATCGGCGTACAGTCACGTACATTAGGCTCTGAAGCATCCATCCACCAGGCATCCACGCCAGCAATACCATCGTGATTATACTTCGAATAGAGATTCTCATCCATCTGTCGCCAGAACATCTTACGGGCACCGGCATCATAGGCATCATAGAAACCATTCTTATAACCAGGACCTACCCAGTCGTGAATATCATCCGTCGGTGACTGGTTATACATCCATCCGTTCTTATCAAGTTCTTTGTAGTTCTCCGTATTCACATAGAACTTCGGCCAAACAGAAATCATGAAACGTCCGTGCATAGCATGAACACTATCAAGCATCGCCTGCGGATTGGGATAGCGCGAAGCCTCAAACTGATGACTTCCCCACTGATCCTCAGGCCAGTAGTTCCAGTCCTGTACGATATTGTCAATAGGAATATGACGCTTACGGAATTCAGCAAGGTTATCTTCTATCTCCTTAGAGGTCTGATAACGCTCGCGACTCTGCCAGAAGCCCAACACCCATTTTGGATAGAGGGAAGCCTTACCCGTCAAAGTACGATAGCCGCTGATGACTTCATCGAAGTTATTACCAGCAATGAAGTAATAATCCATGTCACGAGCCATCTCACTCCAGATACTCAGTTGACCGCGTTCCTCCTCACTACGGGGCTCAGCTACACGCAAGCCACAATAACTCTCTCCGCCATCGGGCAGCCATTCAATACGCAACTGATTCTTCACGCCCTTGCGTACCTTGGCGGTAAACTTATAAGTATTCGGATTCCAAGCTGTACGCCAACGCTCAGGCACCACCTCCTTACCATCAATATACACTTTGACATATCCTGCATAATAGAGGATGAACTGATAGTCGACAGCCTTGCCTGTACACTTGCCGCAGCATTCAGGTTCAATGAAACCCTCATAAACCACATTGGCTCCTTGCAGATTGAAACCTTGAGGCAAATTCTTGATACCGCCATTATCTGTCTTCAACGCAATTTCCGACTTCGCAGGTGTTCCATATTCATAATAGATACTATCCTCATCACGCACGAGTTTCTTACCATTGCGATCGATATAGGTCCCTGTCAGATGTCCTTCCTTTCCCTGACGATCATAGAGCTTAAAGGCACGATTGAGTTGCAGATAGTCGTTTGGATTACCAAAACGGCAATAACTATAACTATCCCACAAGATACCATAATTCTTATTAGAGAGAACAAAAGGAATGCTGACTTTAGTATTATACTGGAAGAGATCCTCGTTCTTACCTTTCATATTGAACTCCTCACTCTGATGCTGTCCTAAACCATAGAAAGCCTCATCGTCAGGACTGTCAAATTTCATCTGCCAGGTAAGACCGTGCTTCATGGCTTCTGTCAATGGCGCCCCACCTTTGATACCAAATTCGCGTTCAGGAACAGTGAAATTCTTGAATTGCTTACCATCCTTGGCTTCTTTCAACAACTCCTTACCATTGGCATCATAGAAAGTAACTCTACCCGACTCCACATCAACACGAGCCTCTACGTTTTGCGCCTTGACAATCACCTTGTCATCATCTTCACTCACTGTGAACTTCGGCTTTGCCGTCTGTTCCACAATCATCAGACTCTGCTTTTGTGGCAACGCATCTTCTGATGTCGCCTGCACACGGATGATGTTGTCGTTAATCACTTGCAGACGTACCACCTTGGCACCACCTGCCTTCACGTTCTTAACAGGAATTGTGATAGAATTGCCATCAACGGTATAATCGGCTGCCATTAGCATGACTACCGTCAGCGACAAAACTCCTGTCATCATTGTTCTTAAAATCTTCATCTTATTTTTATTTATCAATATTATTCATCATCATCGTCCATCATCACAGCCTCCTCGACAATCTCATCGGCTGGCAGTGTGATGACAAAGATAGTACCACCACCTGGATTATCCTCAATACGGATATCACCGTGATGAGCATCAATGACCGCCTTCACTTTATCCAAATTAGCACCTTCTCCATTAACAATAGGATCAAAGGCATGAGCCTTATATTGGTCATGAATACCAATACCATTATCTGCCACTTGTATCTGTGCCTCGTTGTTCTGTGTACGTGCGACTCCGACACTAATCTGACAGTTTTCTGGAGAGAATGTCGCAGCATTCTGAAATAGAATCTCAAACACCCTACTCAACTGCTGAGTGTCAATATTAGCATGCAGTTCATTAACAGGAGAAACAAAAGTTACTTTAACACGTTTATCCTTGACAGGAGATTCGTAATTCTCACAGAACTCACGGACAAACGTTACCAAATCAGAAGGCTGCAAACTCACAGGCACCTGCTCATGCTGTACCGTGTATTGTCCATCACCTCCTCCATGCTCGTTAATGAGTTGCATACGCATCTCATTCATCCATTGCTGCTTCTCCAACTCACGACGCGTAGTCTCTACCTTCATCCGATTCTCCTGACGCTTGATAAACCATTTATGCCATATCCAGGCGGCAACGGCTATCAATAACATATAAAGCAGAACCATCCAACGCGTACGCCATAATGGCGGACGGATGGTAATGGCAATCCGGCTCTCGTTCTCTCCGAATGTTCCATCGTCATTCAGCATACGGACACACAAATAATAACTACCTGCACGAAGACTCATATAGGTAATATTCGGATTCACCTCCTCTGTCTTTCTCCATACATCATTATAACCTGCCATCTTATAGACAAAACGAGAGCGGTTGTGAGCCTCACCACTATTACTTGCCATCTCTACTGTAAACTCATCGTCAAAGGCAAGACTGAACTCACGACACACATCAAGGGCTTCATCCAAGATAACACGTCCATCGATTTTCTCGCCAACGACCACTTCCTGGCCAGATACCTTTAATCCACTGAACAAAGGAATCTCCTTGAACCTACCCTTACCCATCTTTTGAGGATCGATAATATCCAAACCACCTTGACCACCAACCAGAATCTTTCCGTCTGGCGCATAGCAGATAGCACGCTGATTGAACGGACCGTTTTGCAGACCGTCACGGTTATTGAAACTACGAAGCACAAAATTCCATTTTTCATCCCACTCTTTCTGAGGCACAATATTCGAGACGCCATGATCTGTAATCAACCATATAGAATGACGGTTATCTTCTATAATACCATTTACTGTTGAACCCATCAATCCCGAACGCATATCTAACAGATACACCTCGTTGGTCTTGGGATCCCATATTGTAGCACCAGAAGCGGAACCTTGCCAAGCCAAACCTCTACTGTCCTGTAGACAGGCGATTGAGTTTCCCGTAATAGCAATTCCATTCTTGTTATCCTCTATATTACGATTGATGACCTTTCGAGTTTTCGGATTGATAATTGAATAATATAGAGAGTGACCGACCATCATCCATCCTTTCTGTGTCCGCGTAATGGAAGACACATAGTCACTGGGTATAATAGAATTATGAGTGTTTATAGGAATATCAAACTTTTCTGTCTTCGGATTAATACGCTGCACACCACCGCCCAGAGTTCCTAACCAGATATATCCCCATTGGTCCTCATAGATTGTCCATATATTATCATTGGCGAGGTCGGTAGGTTGTCCCGTAGCACGGAAATTCTTCACTTGTCCGTTCTTAATACGAATAAGACCACCTTCATAAGTACCAAACCATATAGAACCATCACTACCTGCCAACGAACTGACCATCGTATTCGAACCGATAGGACTATTAGCTTTATCATAAATCACCTGCTCTGTCGTACGGGGATCATAACGGATAAAACCTTTGTCATTCGTACCCAGCCAATAATAACCAGCCTTATCGACACATACTGTATTGATGTTTCCCAAATCAATATTACGGAAATTCGACGAACTTTCAGCATAAGTACTCAGACCATTCATGTAAGAACCTATCCACAGACGTCCCAACTGGTCACAATAAATCATTCGTATTGTATTGTCACAGATACTCGTGGGGTCATTCTTGTCATTCAGGAACTGACGCATCTCTTTTGTTTTTTTATCAATAACAAAGATGCCATAATGGTCTGTAGAAATCCACATACGTCCTTTCTTGTCTAAAGTAACATCCCACACACTCTGTATGTTCGAAGCATCCTCAAATCCCCAAACACGAAGCAATTCTGGGAGAGAATGATACCAGCGACCACGACCATTCATCTTGATAAACGTGGACTGCATCGTGACTGCATAGATATTTCCCTGACGATCCAGTTTCAAACGACAGTCTTGATTGCTGACGAATCCCTTGCGATGCAGGTAGGTATCTTTCCAACTGATCCAGTCTTTCTCACGATTGAAACAAACGATATCGCCATTATAGGAGGCAACCAACACACTTTTGCCAAATTCTGCGAAACTGGAAACACCAATGTCGCTATTGAATTCCTGTCTACCAAATCCGGAACGATATTCCTTGACTTTCTTAGTATAGGGATCAATATGCCAGACACCTGCGTCTGTTCCCTTCACCCAGAAATGCTTATGAGAGTCTATAAACAAACGCTCTATACCATGATCCATACCCAATTCACGTAGTATTGCCTCTGGATGACGGTTAAATTTTTCTGTAACAGGATCATAAACGACATAACTCATACCCTGATGCAGCCATATCTTACCGTCATACGCTTCATATATCTCATCGACATAATTACTACGAAGGGTCGTTGTGTCTTTCGGATAGGAATAGAAGGACTTAAAACGATAACCGTCATATCGGTTTAATCCATATGGCGTACCTATCCACACAAAACCTTTGGAATCCCGCCGGATACAAAGTATCTGTGAGTTACTCAATCCATCACGCGTGTCCAAACGATCGAATTTCATATCACCAATCTCCGCTGACGACGGAGCAGCGACACCAACAATCAATAATATGAGTATGAATAACTTTTTCATATATTTCGTATTATATTATTCCTCATCATCCAATATAATTGCCTCTTCCACGTCATCACACTCCTCTGGAGTATCTTCCTCCTCTGGTACTTCCTCTTTCTCTTCAACCTGCTGGGGTGTGAACTGTTGTTTCTTTTGCTTTCTTTGCAACCAATACCAAATGGCAAGTCCCAATATCAACACATATATGAGAAATGCCCACCATGATGTATACCACGGACCTTTTATGGTAATGTCCAGTTGACTTTCTGTTTCGCCCATTGTACCGTCATCTTTCAACATTCGCACACAAAGGGTATAACTCCCTGCAGGAAGTCCCATATATGTGATGTCAGAATTAGAGGATGTCGTTTTAATCCATTTGTCATTAAAACCTTTTAGACGATAGACAAAACGGGTATGGTTTTTAGCGCCACCATTATTTGATGCCATTTGTATCGTAAACTGGTTCTCGCTGGATTTCAAGGTAATGGAACGTTCCAAGTCCAGTGCTTTCTTTAAAAGGATACGCCCATTATATTTAGCACCGACCTCAACCTCATCATTAAAGAGGACCAAACCACTGAATACTGGCTTTTCATCATTTCCACTGTCATCCAGATTTCTGGTATTGATAATATCCAGTCCATCCTGTCCTCCTACTAACAAATAACCAGTACGTGTATAACAAATAGCACGTTGATTGAACGGACCCGGTTGCAGTCCATCACGGTCATTATAACTGCGCACAGCAAAAACCCAGTGTCCATCCTCTTCCTTCTGTGGTGTAACATTAGAAATACCATGATCGGTGACTACCCACATCGAGTGGCGGTCATCCTCTGCAAGTGCGACAACATTGGAGCCATAAAATCCGGATTTCATGTCCAATAATTGCATTTGCCCTGCTTTCCTGTCATACACACTCACTCCAGAAGGTGATGCCTGCCATAACAAACCATGACTGTCCATCACCGCCTGCGTTGTAGCCGAAGAAATGGTAACAGTATTGTCATCGTGAGGTTTAGCCAGATTGATGACCTTCATGGTCTTAGGATTGATGAGAGCGCAATATTCTGAGTTACCAGCTAATATCCATCCATTGGAAGCACGAGAGATACTATTAGTCCATACTGTCTTGAGGTTGGAGTTGTCCTCTGTAAAAGAACGCTGGCTACCAGTACGCTTATCCATTCGTACTACTCCACCACCCAGAACACCAATCCAGATATTTCCCCAATAGTCTTCTGTAATACCCCAAATATTATTAGTCTTAAAAGCGCTACCTGGTGTAGATACTGTATAGTTCTTCCACAGTCCGTCTTTGTATTTCAACAGACCTCCTTCCCATGTTCCAAACCACAAACTTCCGTCACTTGCCGCATAATTACCTACAACGACATCACTGGATGCTCCAATGGTCTGCTTTGTATATTTCTCTACAACCTCCAGTGTCTGTGGGTCTACCTTTAAGATTCCACCACTATTCAGACCCAACCAATAATAGCCTTCACGGTCTTCACAAATACCATTGATATCTCCCAATGCAAGACTATTGAAATTGGTCATGGCATCCGCACTCATCGCTATTCCATTCTTATAGGTAGTTATCCACATTCTGCCAAGTTGGTCTTGATACAGATGTTTTGCCGTAATATCCGGTAAGGATGTCTCATCACCTTTGATATTCGTAAACTGACGCCATTCCTTATTTTTGAAATCAAGCAACAAAACGCCCATATGGTCAGTTGCCACCCACAACAAGCCTTTCTGGTCATACCGGACTTCCCATACAATGATGTCATCAGGTACGTCTGTAAATCCTTGGGCACGCATCAGTTCTGTCATAGAAGTATACCAACGCCTCTCCTGAGGAACATAGATATAGGTACCTACAGAATGGGTTATAACCCATATAACCCCCTGATAATCCACATAAACCCAATAATCATTATAAGCATTCAGACTCTTCTTAACATGGTCTTCTTTCCACAACACCTTGCCTTGCTCACCATTCACACACATCAATTCTCCAAGGTTTGATACCATCAGCATGCCTTCCTTGGTTTCCGCATAGGCGGTAATACCAAAATCCTTAGAGAATTCCAATGATCCATAGCCGAAAGGAATTTGCTTGATATATTTACGATGAGGGTCATAATAAAAGAAACCATTATCGTATGTCTTAATCCAATAATTTTTCTTCGAGTCGACATACATACTTTCCACTCCTCCCTTGATACCATGTTTGGCAAGCCATATGGAAGAAGAACGGTTTACTTTCTCTGTCACAGGATCATATATGGAATAGTTCATGCCATGATCTATCCACAGACACCCGTCATGTCCTTCCTGAATCTTGTCAACACGATTACTACGTAACGTCATGGTGTCACGTTCAAAAGAATAAAAAGTTCTAAACCGATATCCGTCATAACGGCATAATCCAAACTGCGTACCCAACCAAACATATCCGTGGGAATCCCGTATGACACTATTCACCTGGGAGTTCGACAATCCGTCACGGGTATCTAAACGACGAAACTTTACATCTGGAATCACAGCCATTACGACACATGGAGCCAAGAGTAATAGAAAAACTATACAGTAGGACTTTTTAATCATTGGAAAGTATATCATTTCAGTTAGTATCTGCAAATATACGCTTTTTTTATAATACTACCAAAAAAAAAGCTTGTTTTTTCTAAAACAAGCATCTAATACGAGGAAAAAGATGTTATATATAGTATTCTGCAGAGTCCACAAGTCCTGCACGTAAGGCATATTTCGTAGCCTCATGGACATTATTGACCCCCAGTTTCCTGAAGATGTTCTTACGATGGGTGTTCACAGTATGGAAACTCGAGAAGCGTCGTTCCGCTATTTCTTTTGTTGTCTGGCCCAAAGCGATATCCTTCAGTATCTCCATCTCCGTGGGAGTCAGTTTTACTTCCTCTTCCATCTGCGAGACTTGAGGAGCCAACAACAATTCTGTCATCCGCTGACAGATATAACGTTGGTGGCGTTGGGCGTAAATAAGGCACTCACGTATCTCTTGAATAGGAGACTCTTTCAACAAAACACTAAAGTGCGAACTGATAGCAATGACCCGTCGCACAAAGTCATTGGAGAGATCTACACTAAACAATATCCATTGTACCTTAGGAAAACGCTGGTGAAGAATCTCCAGTTCCTCCACGTCATTGATATCGAAAAGGGTATAGTCAAGGATAACAACAGCCTCTTCTTGTTGTCTCAATTGTTCTATCAATTCTGTCTTATCTTCAGCCCGATGCATCACAGTACCATCAAATTCCTGACAGACATACATCATGCCTGCCCTTGTGATATCTTGGTTATCGGCTAAAGATACAAACATTCCCTTGAACAATTGCGTGTGCAAAAATACAAAAAAAAAATCAAAACGACTTATTATTCGATATAAAAAGTCGTTTTGACTATAAGATTAGATGGAAACAGATTATTATCTAATTGTCAAACCTTTTGTATGAATATCTCCTGAACCTCGAGTGGTCTTGTTAAGTTTCTTGACAGTACCAGAGAGCGTGATATCGCCACTTCCCACAAGGCGGCAGTTGACTACATCACAATGGTCACATACTACCTTGATATCACCAGAGCCTTTCAGTTCCAGTTGCGTCTGTTTCACGTTATATTGTTTGACTGCCACGTCACCAGAGCCGACCAATTCAACTGATGATTGCTGGGCTGTTACTTTCTTGATGTCGATATCTCCAGAACCGACAAGGGATGTTTTGATTCGATCACAGATAATGTCGGAAAAATTGACATCACCAGAGCCACGCAGACTTATTTCCATATTATCCGTATCCAACAATGTCTTGCACTCAAAATCACCAGAGCCCTGCACTTCCACGCCAATCAAATCGGGAGATGTCACATAGACTGTTATCTCGTCGTTTTTAATAGCGCTAAAAGAGAATACCCTGTTATCCTTTAAACTGACTACCAAGCAATTGCCCTCTACACGAGTTTCCACTTTCTTGATGATATTCTTAGGAGCCTTCACACGGACAGAGCATGTCTTACCTTGCGTGTACTTAATGTCTGGAGAACCTTGTAAACGAATACGTTCGAAACTCTTTACAGGACGATTCTCTTCTACCCTGTCATTGCTTGTAAAGGCATAAAGGTGAGCACTGAACGAAATGGCGAGAACTGCCACTAAAAATAAAAACAACTTTTTCATATTCCTTCCTTTTTAAGATTGATTTTTACCTGTTAGACGGAATGGGATATGAAAAAGTTGCAATAGTAGTAAAAAAAATTAGAATGTAAAATGTAACGTCATTCGAATACCTCGTTTATGAGCGGTGGAATAGTCATTATAGTTTAGGCGTCGTACATACTCCACATGGATAAACTTGAGGATATTATGAATACCTACGGATACTTCCCAGTAAGGACGCTTGGGATCCATCACATGTGATCCTTCAGGAAACGCCATCAATAACGGACTGTCTGCATTCTGCGGCAAGAAAGGATTATTTTTGTCTGACAAGCCTCCCCATAGCATCTTGACACCTATATACTCACGCCATTTCAGTTTCTTGAGCAATGGTATACGGTTGAACAACTTTCCATTCAAATCCCATGCAAAGATGGCAGTGACGAATCGGTCGTTGAGAAACTCCATATTATTAATCAGACTGAAGGTATTCTTCTGGAGGATATACGACAAATTAGCCTCTGGCATACAAAGCAAAGGAAACGGTACCTTATTCCATTGTATGCCACCCTTCACATACATATCTACCTTACCCCAACTGTTCAACCATATCCGTTGAGTGATACTCAACTCAGTATAATTATAGTTGTAATCACCTCCCAAGAATCCCTTAATACCGAGAGTATGACTCAGATTAAAGATGGGAGCATCGCGATTGACTTTCTTTCTACGCTGTTTTGTATTAATAAAGGTCGTGCCAGGGCTATATTCAAACTCTGCACGAAGTTCTGTAGTACGAAGTTTAACTGAAGGACGTGGGATATCCGTCGCTTCCCTCCACTTGGAATACATGTTCATCGGAGTAAAATACAAATCACCGCAGGCCTCATTTTCTTCTATTTTCAAACCGACAGCAGTCTTGAGTCCGAAATTCTCTTCACGTTCAAAAGACAACATCTGGCGATTATAGAACATCATCGCCTTCACCTTACTCCACTTAAATGCAGTGAATACATTATCTTTATCAGTCTGCAAGAACTTGTCCGAAGGAGACATCACATCATACGTGGAAGAAAAAGTAATTGTACGTTTAGGGAACTCACGGGGAGTATATTCCTTCGCATTAAATGAATAGGTTACCTCACCCTTATAATAGTTCTTTTTCGATTTCCAGCCACGAGCCACATAACCTAGGAAGAACCAGTGTCTGTTCAGGTTTGCTGTCGTCTGTGCACTGAAACGTGTACGGAGTCCATCAATGAAGTTCGTGGATATCATCGTGTTAATCGGCCCGATGTCTACCTTGGAGGGATTACCTGTCTCCACGTAATTCTCTATCAACGCCTTCAAACCGAACATCACAATCTTAAAGCCTTTCATCGTCTTGAAGCCCTCAACGAAGTCCTTCATGCCACTCTCACCCTTAGTCAGATCCACTTGACGATACTGAGCCCAGAATAGGTCGCCATGATTCATCGCATCCGCTTCCCTGACATCTCTTTTCCCCTTGAATAAGTGGTCAGGCAACTCATCAAAGGCATAATCAGTCAATCGGGTATTCCTGACAACAACGGCTTGCTGAATGAAACTAAGGACTTCTATCTCTACGATCATATCATCAACCGTCAATACCCATTCACCACTTGGAAGTCGGGTAAACTCCTGGTTGATACGCATACTCTCTACAAAGTTGACATCACTCTGTCGAGGTATCGTCAAATCACAGCGTTTTACCTGATAACTGGAATCTTTTAATATATAAATATCTCCACGAAAGCCAAAATCTTGCATATTATTGGGAACGAAATGCAAATGGATGCAACTATCGCGGTCGACCTGTAATGTGTCTTCAATATAAAAACGATAGAAGCCAATGGCACCTTTTCCTATAGGCGAAGTAAACGGGCGCTGCAACAATCTAACCTGGTCGTCATAGATATTCACATCAGTAAAGATGTCCTTCATCATCGTGTTCATAATGTCACCCGTCTGAAACAAGTCACCCACTCCTGAGGAATTCTGTCCCAATATGATATTCTTCTCATCATGCGGATGACGACGATAAAGTTTCTTGGTTACCGTCTCATCAATGGAAATAGGGAGAACCAATTTGTTGTTATACGGGCATATCTCAATCTGGTCTAGTATCCATTTCTTTTTGCGGAAAATGGAATGCTGCAATTTCTCAGGGGTAATATCATTACCTGCCAGCGTTAGTTTCTGATATTTATTATACTGATAGTAGTCCTTATTCGACAAGTCTGTCAGTTTCTTGTGTTCTATCACCTTACGCATCAACTCTACAGCAGGGTTGTTCTTACGGCTATATCGTTTGCGTTTCGACTTCACCACAACATTCTGAAGTGATTTAACGTCAGGTTCTAACTTAATATCTATCTTGACTGGAGTCCTGTCTTCTATCGTTATCGTCTGCGACACATAACCGACAGCACTGAAAGTCAGGTTCCATCCCACTCTCTTCTGGATGACATAACGACCATCCAGCCCTGAGACTACCGCAACTTTATGTCCCTTATATGAGACTGTCACTGATGGGATGGCATCCTTGGTCTCTACATCAGTGATATATCCAGAAATGAGTCCCTGTGCTTGCGACGGTAAACACAAAAACAGTAACATTAATACGGAATATGTCCTCATCAATCTCCTCATCGGCTTCATTACTTAAGGCGTACAAAATTACACAAAATATTCAGAATATTAAAGAAAAGTTTCCTTTTTCTTTGTATTTTATTCGATTTGCACTATCTTTGCACCATATTTATATAACATTATGACACAAGATTTTGAACTCATCGCCAAGACCTTTATGGGACTTGAACCTGTTTTGGCGAAAGAATTGACGCAACTGGGCGCAGAGAATGTACAGATAGGACGCCGTATGGTTTCCTTTACGGGTAACAAGGATATAATGTATCGTGCCAATTTCCAGTTGCATACAGCTATTCGTATTCTAAAACCTATCAAGCATTTCAGGGCTTTGTCTGCTGATGACGTCTATGAAGGAGTCAAGACTATTGACTGGACGGAATTCTTAGACAATGACACAACGTTTGCAGTAGACTCCGTCGTTTTCTCTGAGGAGTTCCGACACTCTAAATTTGTGGCATATAAGGTGAAAGATGCCATTGTTGACCAATTCCGTGAGAAAACAGGCAACCGACCGAATATATCCGTGACAAATCCGGACATCCGCCTGAATATCCATGTTGCAGAAGATAAATGTACCCTTTCTTTGGATTCCAGTGGCGAATCCTTGCATCGTCGTGGTTATCGTCAGGAATCTGTTGAGGCTCCTCTGAATGAGGTTCTTGCAGCAGGTATGATACTCATGACAGGATGGCATGGGGAGACTGACTTTATTGATCCAATGTGTGGCAGTGGCACATTACTCATAGAAGCGGCATTGATTGCTCGCAACATGGCACCCGGACTTTTCCGCAAAGAATTCGCCTTTGAGAAATGGAAGGATTTTGATCGTGACCTTTTTGATGAAATCTATAATGACGACTCTAAAGAGCGGGAATTCAAGCATCATATCTATGGATATGATATCGATATCAAGGCTGTTAATACGGCACGTATGAATGTACGTGCAGCGGGTCTGACGAACGATATCACAGTAGCGGAAGCAGATTTCAAGGACTTCACACAGCCAAAGGAGAAAAGCATCATCATCATGAACCCACCTTATGGTGAGCGTATCTCCACTCCCGACTTATTAGGCACCTATAAAATGATTGGAGAACGACTGAAACACCAGTTTATGAACAATGATGCTTGGATTCTCAGTTATCGGGAGGAGTGTTTCGACCAAATCGGACTAAAACCTTCCATCAAGATTCCTGTCTATAATGGCAGTCTGGAATGTGAGTTCCGCAAATACCAGATCTTTACTGGAAAGATGAGAGAGTTCCGTGCCGAAGGTGGTGTCGTTAAGACAGAAGAGGAGAAACGCCAAATGGCAGAGAAACGTCGTTTCAGACAGAACCGTGAGTTCAAGAAACGACTGGAGGAACAGGAAGAGAACGAAGAGGCAGATATCCGAACCTTTAAATTCCGTTCATTAGAGAAGAAGGAACCGAAGAAAGCAAGGGACAGAGAATCTAAAGACTATAAGAAACCTTTTAAAAAGAACAACCGACGTTTCCGTGACCATGATGAAAATGAGGATTAATTTTCTACTTACCCTACTTGTCCTATCCCTTCCTATGGCAGCCCAAGACAAACTTTTTACACTGGAAGACCTCAACTACGGTGGAACGAACTACCGTCATCTGCAACCTCAGAACCTCTGGCTGACATGGTGGGGAGACCAGTTAATAGAGACTGACGTGGAGGAGTGTTCTGTTATTGATGCCAAAACAGGTAAGAAAACGACACTCTTTACGCTTGAACAAATCAACGATTGGGCAAAAAGTGACGACCAGAAATACGTGCGTCATTTGATGAATGCTACCTTTCCCTATCCAGACAAACCCATCGTACATGTAGGCAACAGGAAAGCAGTCATCCTTGTAGATTTCAAAGATAAGAAGATTGTCTGGCAAGACAGTATCTCTGGTCAAGAGGCTTACGATTGGAATCCCATATCACGTGCGACAGCCTATGTAGATGACCACCAGTTATTCGTGGTCGATGGTCAGGGCAAGAAGCATCAACTTTCCACTGACGGCAGTCGTGAGATCGTCTATGGACAATCTGTTCATCGTAATGAGTTCGGTATCGAGAAAGGCACCTTCTGGAGTCCTGATGGTCAACGCCTTGCTTTCTATCGTATGGATCAGAGCATGGTGGCAGATTATCCGCAGGTGGATATCGACACACGCATTGCTTCCTATGAGCCAGACAAATACCCCACGGCTGGTGAGACCTCTCATCAAGTGACAGTTGGTGTCTATGACATCACCACTAATAAAACCATCTTTCTGAATACTCCGATTATTCAGAATAATCAGAATAATCAGAATACCCCTGTCTATTTCACGAATATCGCCTGGAGTCCCGACTCCAAGACCATCTATATGTTTGAACTTAATCGTGACCAGAATGACTGTCGCCTTGTCAGTTATGATGCCATAACAGGGGAAAAGAAAGCAGAACTTTATCAGGAGACCAGCGAGAAATACGTAGAACCATTGCATCCCATCCAATTCTTTCCATGGGATGATAACCTGTTTATCCTTCAGAGCCAGCGTGACGGCTATAATCACCTTTATCTCTATAATATAAAAGGTGAACTCGTCAAACAACTCACCAGTGGAACATTTGTCGTTCAGGAGGTCTTAGGCTTCAACAAGAAGGACAAAAGTATTATTATATCCTCAAATGAGGCGAATCCTATTCAACACAACACGTATGCTGTTGACATAAAGACAGGCAAGCGGACGCTTCTGGATAATGGCAAAGGCTCCCATCATGGTGTCTTATCGGAAAGTGGATTATATTTCTACGATAAGTATTCTGAACCTGATGTGCCACGTAACATCGACGTTGTAGAGGTAAAGACAGCGAAGGCACAACGCCTGCTGACTGCAGAGGATCCTTGGAAAGGCTATCAGCAACCTACCTTTGAATGTGGTACCATCAAAGCGGCAGACGGGAAAACAGACCTCTATTATCGCATGGTAAAGCCGCACGATTTTGATGCGACGAAGAAATATCCCACCGTGATATATGTCTATGGTGGTCCTCATGCCCATAATGTAGAGGCTGCATGGCATTGGTACAGTCGTTCATGGGAGACCTATATGGCACAAAAAGGCTATATCGTTTTCATCCTTGACAACAGAGGCAGCGAGAATCGTGGACGCGACTTCGAACAAGTAACCTTCCGTCAACTCGGACAAATAGAGATGCAAGACCAGATGAAGGGTGTTGACTATCTGCGCTCCCTACCCTATATCGACATGGACCGTTTGGGCGTTCATGGCTGGTCATTCGGAGGATTTATGACTATCTCCCTGATGACCAACTATCCTGATGTTTTCAAAGTAGGCGTAGCAGGAGGTCCCGTCATCGACTGGAAATGGTATGAGGTGATGTATGGCGAGCGTTATATGGACACGCCACAAACCAATCCCGAGGGCTATGAGAAGACCTCCCTCATTGCCAAGGCAAAGAATCTGAAAGGAAAACTTCAGATCATCACAGGTTATAACGATGACACTGTCATTCCACAACATTGCCTGTCATTCCTTAAAGCATGCATTGAGGCTGGTACCCAGCCTGACTTCTTTGTCTATCCTGGCGAGCCCCACAACATGCGAGGACATGCCAGTGTTCATCTACATGAGCGTATCACACAATACTTCGAAGACTATCTAAAATAATAGGATTGGGTTTGGATGACTCATTATTTATTAGTACTTTTGCAGACAAATTTCAAAAATGACGAAAATGAAGATATTATTGTTAGGCAGTGGCGGTCGTGAGCATGCACTCGCCTGGAAAATTGCTCAGAGTGAGAAATGTGAGAAATTATACATCGCACCAGGTAATGCAGGTACCTCCAACTGCGGAGAGAATGTCGCAATGAAGGCGGATGACTTCGACGCCATCAAGGCATTCTGTATAGACAAACAGATTGACATGGTAGTAGTAGGGCCCGAAGACCCGTTGGTAAAAGGTATCTACGACAACTTGAAAAACGACGAGCTCACAAATAATATTCCTGTGATTGGTCCGTCCAAACAAGGTGCTGTCCTGGAAGGCTCTAAAGATTTCGCCAAGGCATTCATGGCACGTCACCATATCCCCACAGCACGCTATCAAACATTTGACGGAGAACACGTTCAAGAGGGACTGGCTTTCCTGGAAACACTGGAACCGCCCTACGTTCTCAAGGCTGATGGACTCTGCGCTGGCAAAGGTGTGCTGATTCTCCCTACCCTCGATGAGGCAAAGAAAGAATTGAAGGAGATGCTGGGCGGTATGTTCGGCAATGCCTCTTCACAAGTGGTCATTGAGGAATTTCTGAGTGGTATCGAGTGCAGCGTCTTCGTATTGACTGATGGCAACCATTATAAGATTCTTCCTGAGGCAAAAGACTATAAACGCATCGGTGAACACGACACTGGTCTGAACACTGGTGGTATGGGAAGTGTAACCCCCGTTCCTTTTGCTACCAAAGAATGGATGCAGAAGGTAGAAGACCGCATCATCCGTCCAACTGTTGAGGGACTGAAAGCCGAGGATATCGACTATAAAGGCTTTATCTTCTTCGGACTTATCAACGTGAAAGGTGACCCGATGGTTATTGAATACAACTGCCGTATGGGAGACCCTGAGACAGAGAGTGTCATGCTTCGTCTGAAGAGCGATATCGTAGACCTCTTCGAAGGTGTTGCTGAAGGTAACCTTGACCAGCGTGCTATTGAGTTCGACGAACGTGCCGCAGTCTGTGTCATGTTAGTCAGTGGCGGTTATCCGCAGGAATACAAGAAAGGCTATCCTATCAGTGGCATTGATCAAATAGAAGGCTCTATCGTCTTCCATAGTGGAACAGCACTGAAGGACGGACAGGTGGTCACAAATGGTGGTCGTGTCATTGCAGTTTCTTCTTATGGCAAGGATAAGGCAGAAGCCTTACAGAAGTCTTTCGAGGAGGCTCAGAAGATACAGTTCACGGATAAATATTTCCGTCGGGACATCGGTGCTGACTTGTAATGAAGAAGCTACTACAGAATAAGATAACGGGAAGCAGACTGACACTGCCTGTCACCTTATGCTATGCGATAGGAATATGGCTGTTGGGAGGACTGATTCAAGAACAATGGTGGATTCAGTTCGGTTGTTTTATGTTGACGGCCTATCTGATGGTGCAACTGAACAACACCAACGCCCTCATCCGCATCTACTCCCGAATGGTATCAGTATCCTTTCTGTTACTCTCGTGTATGGCATGCTTTCTGTTCCCTTCACTTTCTGGGAATTTCACCCAGTTATGTATCGTCGCCTCTTATCTCATTCTGTTTCAATCCTATCATGACAAGAGTGGTGCAGGACTGACCTATTACGGATTCCTGTGCATCGGACTGGCAAGTCTCACCTTTGTACATATTCTCTATTTTGTACCCTTCCTGTGGATACTGATGCTCACCTGTCTGCAATCGTTCTCACTACGCACCTTCTTCGCCTCCCTGATGGGTATCATCACCCCCTATTGGTTAGGAATCTGTTGGTTGGTCTATCAAGACAACTTCTCCCTGTTTGTCGACCATCTCACACCTTTGGTGGAATTTCAGACACCTTTTGACTTTAACATCTTAAACAACAGTCAGACGATAACCTTCGCCTTCGTCATCCTTTTGGCCCTTATCGGTGCCATTCATTATTGGCGCACCTATTACTTAGACAAGATTCGTACCCGCCAACTCTTAATTTTCTTTATCTGGATAGATTTCCTGACAGTTGCTTTCATTTGTCTGCAACCACAATACTACGATCCGTTAATCAGAATCCTGATTATCAACACAGCACCGCTAATTGGGCATTTCATGGCGCTGACCCACACCAAGATAACCAATATCGCATTCTGTCTTATCTGCATCACTACCTTATTACTCACAGGTTATAACCTATGGATGTAATCATCTCTCTACTCATCAGTTACGGCTACTGGGGAATGCTCATCACGGCTTTCGTGGCAGGCTCGTTTTTCCCTTTCTCCAGTGAAGCGGTGATGATGGGACTATTGGCAGCAGGACTGGATCCCTGGCTATTGATTATCTATGGTACTATCGGTAATGTAGCAGGTGGTATGTTCAACTATACTGTCGGACACATGGGTAAGTTGGAATGGATAGAGAAATACCTGCATGTCAGTCAGGAGAGTCTCGACAAAGCGACACGATTCATGGGGGGAAGAGGAGCCTGGATGGGATTCTTCGCCTTTGTACCTATCCTCGGAAGTGCCATCACTATCGTTTTAGGACTGATGCGCGCCAATATCCCTATCTCAGTCATCAGCATCACTATCGGTAAATTCTTGCGTTATGTGGTCCTTGTTTATGGTGCCAGTTTAATCTTCTAACGTTAAAAAATAACAAGGAGTTACTAATTCTTAATTTTCAATTCTCAATTCTCAATTAAAACCACTACCTTTGCACGTTAGAATTTAACACGACAAAAAATAATGAAACAATTCAGACTGATAGACAATATTCTCGGATGGGTCAGTTTTCTGATAGCCGCTTTCGTATATTGCTCTACAATTGAGCCTACAGCCTCCTTCTGGGACTGCCCGGAATTTATCTCTACAGGTTATAAACTTGAAATCGGTCATCCACCTGGTGCACCGTTCTTTATGCTCACGGCAAACCTGTTCTCACAATTCACCAGTGACTCAACGCAAGTGGCTCGGATGGTGAACATCATGAGTGCGTTACTGTCTGCGGCTACTATCCTGTTCTTGTTCTGGACCATTTCGCATTTGGTGCGCAAGTTACTCATCAAGGACTGGAGTCAGTTGACACTTGCAAAGACAATCGCCATCGAAGGCGCTGCTATGGTGGGCGCTTTGATCTATACATTCAGTGACACCTTCTGGTTCTCTGCTGTCGAAGGTGAGGTGTATGCCTATTCTTCAGCCTTCACCGCTATAGTATTCTGGCTGATATTGAAATGGGAAGACCATGCCGATGAACCTCATAGCGATCGTTGGCTGATATTGATTATGTATATGACGGGCTTGAGCATTGGTGTCCATCTGCTGAACCTGCTGTGTCTGCCAGCCATCGTACTGGTTTATTACTATCGTAAGTTCCCGCAGAGCCTGCCTAAGAAAGACCTCTATGGCTCTTTGATAGCCTTAGGCATCTCTATTGTCATCCTTGCCGCTGTACTCTATGGTGTCGTACCAGGCATCGTACAGGTCGGTGGATGGTTTGAGTTATTGTTTGTCAACGTCCTCGGTTGTCCTTTCAACACAGGTGAGATTATCTATATCTTCCTGTTGATAGCCATCACTATCTGGGCTATCTACGAGACACATCGTGATGTCAGTGAGAAGAAACAGAACATCGCCTTCCTGTTGTCTGTCGCCATGCTGGGTATTCCTTTCTACGGACACGGCTGGTCGGCAGTTATCATCGGTATCGTGGTATTGGTGGTCCTGTGGTTTATATTGCAATACAAGCAGAAAAACAAACTGCTTGTCACTGCACGTATCAAGAACACCTCACTGCTCTGCATGCTGATGATCATGATTGGATACTCTTCCTATGCACTTATCGTTATCCGTTCATCGGCCAACCCGCCTATGGACCAGAACTCCCCAGAGGATATCTTCACCTTGGGCGAGTATCTCGGACGTGAACAGTACGGACAGCGTCCGTTGTTCTACGGACAGGCATATACCTCACAGGTTGCCTTGGAGAAAGACGGCGAGTATTGTAAGCCTGTCATGAAGAAGGGTGCCCCTGTGTGGCAGCGTAAGGAAAAGGCTTCTCCCGATGAGAAAGACGAATATTTCATCTTACGCACCAAGGATGAATACGAGTATGCGCAGAACATGTTCTTCCCTCGTATGTACAGCTCGTCTCATCGTGCTGCCTACGAGAGTTGGTTAGGCGGCAGTGTTGATGGCCATGAGGAGATGTATGACCGTTGTGGTGAGATGATCAGCGTAAAGGTTCCCAGTCAGTTGGAGAACATACGTTTCTTCCTCTCCTACCAGTGTAACTTCATGTACTGGCGTTATTTCATGTGGAACTTTGCTGGACGACAGAATGACCTGCAGGGTAATGGCGAACTGGAGCACGGCAACTGGCTCACTGGTTTCGACTGGTTTGACTCTTGGCGCTTAGGCGACCAGAACACCTTGCCTGACGAACTGAAAGAGAACAAGGGACATAACGTGTTCTATTGTCTGCCGTTGCTACTTGGACTTATCGGACTCTTCTGGCAGTCATGGTACACTCGCAAGAGTCGTGTTACTGTTGATGGTAAGGAACAGACAGAGATAGAACCTGTTGGCATCCGTCAGTTCTGGGTGGTATTCTTCCTGTTCTTCATGACAGGTCTTGCTATCGTCATCTATCTGAACCAGACGCCGATGCAGCCACGTGAGCGTGACTATGCCTATGCAGGCTCCTTCTATGCCTTCGCTATCTGGTGTGGTATGGGTGTCGCAGCCCTCATCGACCTCATCAATCGTAAGATGAAGAACGGACAGGTGGTGATAGCCGCTTTAGTATCTATAGCAGCCATACTAGTCCCCATCCAGATGGCATCCCAGACATGGGACGACCACGATCGTAGCGGACGCTATACCTGTCGTGACTTCGGACAGAACTATCTGATGTCCCTGCAGGATGAAGGCAATCCAATTATCTTCACCAATGGCGATAACGACACCTTCCCCCTGTGGTATAATCAGGATGTGGAAGGCGTACGCACGGATGCTCGTGTCTGCAACCTCTCTTATCTGCAGACTGACTGGTATATCGACCAGATGCGTCGTCCTGCCTATGACTCGCCTTCCGTACCCATCACATGGGAACGTATTGAATACTGTGCTGGTACGAATGAGTATGTAGCCATCGAGCCTGACATGAAACAGGCTGTGCTCGAATTCTACAAGCAGGAACCTGAACAGGCAAAGGCACAGTTTGGCGAAGAACCGTTTGAACTGAAGAACGTCCTGAAATACTGGGTACGCTCAAAGACCGCTGAGTTCCATGTCATTCCTACCGATACGCTCTATATGACTATTGACAAGGAGGCTGTTCGTCAGAGCGGTATGATGATGGCAACTGACTCTATCCCTGATAAGATGGTGATCTCCCTCAAGGGTAAATCAGCCCTCTACAAAGGCGACCTGATGATTCTGGAGATGCTTGCCGAGTGTAACTGGAAGCGTCCTATCTATGTCGCTGTGTCCGTAGGTGATGAGAACTACATCAATTTGGGAGACAACACCATTACGGAAGGTCTCACCTATCGTATCACACCTTTCACCACCAATGCGGAAGGTGCCAAGAACTTTGATACGAAGCGTACCTATGATAATGTGATGCACCGCTTCAAGTTCGGTGGTGCTAACACAAAGGGCGTCTATCTCGACGAGACTGTGATGCGTATGTGCTATACCCATCGCCGCATCATGGCAAAACTGGCTGTACATCTGGTCAGCGAAGGCAACGACAAGCAGGCTGCAGAGGTTCTCGAATACTGCGAGAAGATGCTTCCTTCCTATAATATCCCACACAACTATACCTCTGGTTCACTGGATATGGCACGTGCATGGGCTGCCATGGGTAACGAAAAGAACGCCATGCAGTTGGTCAACCAACTCTGGAAGAACTCTCTCCAGTATGTCTCATGGTATCTGAACCTCGACAACCAGCAGTTCGACCTGTCGGAAGACAGTTGCTATATGCACATCTACATCCTCAGCCAACTCCTGCAGTTGGGTGAAACTGTCGACGAGCAGTGGGGACAGAAACATGAAGCCGTATTGAGTAACGTCATGCATGCCTTCCAAGACCGTGGTGGAAAACTGGGAATAGATCAGTAATAAACAAGTGAGAGACAAGAGAAGATGATTATCGAGCAACCGAGCATGTGGTTGCGCTGGCTTTACCCCAGGGCGACATGGAGAATGAACCGACATGAGAAGGCGGTCTACCTGACCTTCGATGACGGTCCCATCCCTGAAGCCACCCCGTTTATCCTCGATACACTTAAGCACTACGGAATCAAAGCAACCTTCTTTATGGTTGGCGACAATGCCCGTAAATACCCTGAACTGCACCAACGTGTCGTTAATGAGGGACATCGCATCGGTAATCACACCCACAACCATATCAGCGGTTTCCGGCACAGTATCCGCAAATACAGTTATAATGTAGAAAAGGCAAACGCCTATCTGCATACTAACCTAGTGCGTCCTCCTCATGGCTGGATGCGCTGGGGGCTATATGCGTGGCTGGGCAGGAAATACCGCATTGTGATGTGGGACCTCGTCACGCGTGACTATTCCAAGTGGATGACGGCAGACGATGTGTTTAACAATGTGAAGCGATATGCCCGCAACGGTTCTATCATCACCTTCCACGACTCTCTGAAATCAATAGACAAGTTACGTACGGCACTACCTCAGGCTATCGAGTGGCTGCAGGCTCAAGGCTATGCGTTCAAGATATTCGAATAATATCCTTATCATCGAAAGAATTTAAAAAAGATATAAACACCATGACAACATTAACGATTTGTATTATCTGCGCCTTCGTCATCGGCTATCTGTGTATCGCCCTTGAGAGCCTGACAAAAGTCAACAAAGCAGCCATCGCCCTGCTGATGTGTGTAGTATGCTGGACATTATTAATGATGAACCCCAGTGCCTACTATCCAGAAGTGGCAGGTGACGGTGTTATTCACCACATCGCAGAAGTCATCGAGCATCATTTAGGGGATGCGGCAGGCACGCTGTTCTTCCTCATGGGAGCCATGACCATCGTGGAGATTGTCGACTCCAACGGTGGTTTCAACTTCGTGCGTGATGCCTTGAAGACGCGTTCCAAGCGGAAACTGATGTGGCGTGTCGCCTTCATGACCTTCTTCTTGTCGGCGATTCTCGACAATCTCACCACTTCTATCGTGATGATCATGGTGCTGCGTAAACTCGTACAAAGCCGTGAGGAGCGACTGCTTTATGCTGCCCTCATCATTATCTCTGCCAATTCAGGTGGTGCCTTCTCCCCTATCGGCGACGTCACTACCATCATGCTGTGGATCAAGGGTGTCATCACCACACAGGGTGTATTGACGGAAATCTTTATCCCATCCCTCGTCTCGATGATCATCCCTGCCATCATCATCAGCCTCTCCCTCAAGGGAAAGTTCGATAAGGAACAGAATCTTCCTAAAGCAGAGGTCAGCCAGTTCACGAAAGCACAGCGTAACATCATCTTCTGGCTGGGCGTCGGTGGACTCATCTTCGTGCCTATCTTCAAGACCATCACGCACCTGCCGCCGTTTATGGGTATCCTGCTGGTGCTGGGTGTCCTTTGGACGACCACGGAAATCTTCCATTATAACACCGATGAGGACGACACGATGGCAAAGCGCGTCTCTGACATCATGACGAAAATCGACCTTTCTACCATCATGTTCTTCCTCGGCATCCTGATGGCTGTGGCTGTACTACAGGAGATTGGCGTACTGACAGCTATGGGTGAAGGCCTCAACGAAGCATTCTCTGGTAACTACTACCTCATCAACGGCATCATTGGCGTACTCTCCTCTATCGTTGACAACGTGCCCCTCGTGGCAGGTTGTATGGGAATGTATCCCGTTGCCGCAGAAGGAGCCATGGCTGTCGACGGCATCTTCTGGCAACTCCTTGCCTACTGTGCTGGTGTGGGTGGCTCCATGCTGATTATCGGTTCAGCCGCTGGTGTTGTGGTGATGGGCTTAGAGAAGATTACCTTCGGCTGGTATCTGAAACGCATCACATGGATTGCCTTCGTCGGCTATCTCTGTGGTATCCTCATCTACTGGGTAGAGCGCATGCTCCTGTTCTGACACACTACATACTATGAGACAACGTCTACTCTTTGTCTGCCACGGGAATATCTGCCGCAGCCCGATGGCTGAGTTTGTGATGAAGGAACTGGTAAGGAATGCTGGGAAAGAAGATGCTTTCGTGATTGAGTCTGCAGCGACCTCAACGGAAGAGATAGGAAACAGTGTCTATCCTCCTGCCAGAAGGAAACTGGCAGAGCATGGCATATCATGTCAGGGAAAGACTGCCCGTCAGATGACGCGCAGCGACTATGACCGCTTTGACTTGCTGATAGGCATGGACACATGGAACATCCGAAATATGAGGAATATCTGCGGGGGCGACCCTGAAGGAAAGATTGTTATGTTAATGAACTATACTAACCGCCCTGGCGATGTTGCCGACCCTTGGTACACTGGTGACTTCGAAGCAACATGGCGCGACGTACTGGAAGGCTGTCAGAACCTGCTGAGCGTACTCATCAAATCACTGTAACTATCTTCTTAATCAGCGGCACATACCATGTGCGCACCTCTTCTGCTGTCGGCGTATGCCCTCCAGGGAAATGGAAGCTATTCACATAATACTTCAAGAACAACGGCTCGAAGTGTGCCAGCGTGTCCTGTTCACCAAACAAGCCCCATACCTTATCTTGATGTGAGGGGTGATAGTTATCAAACTGATGTGCCTCCATTTCCGCAAACTCACCAATCAACTGCTCGTCGATGACAAAATCCTGATGACCGTCCTTGCGGGGGGACTTATACTGATGTGCTCCTATTCTTGACTTCAGGAACACAGTCATCCGGAAATGCGGATTCCCCAACAAGGCTGGAACACCCATCGCTGGCGCTATCATCTGGGCATAAAAAGACCCGCAACTATTCCCTACAACAACATCAGGCTTCTCGCTACAAACCAATTCACGGATATAGCCGACAGCCTCTTGAGGATGCATTGGCAAGTCAGGAGTCATCACTATCGCACTCCCCTCAAACGCCTCCTTCAATGCTACCGCTGGCACACACTGCCCACTTGCATAGAATCCATGTAGAAACAGTATCCTCTTCATACCTATTCCGTTTGCGAAATTACTATATTTTCCACAATCTACCAAATAATTCAGTTGATATCTCTTTATAACCGTAACAATATAAGCATACTAAGAAGGCTGATGTTAAAAAGGATTAATTTCCAAACTGGGTAATAAAAAAATACGTATTTTTGCAGTAAATGATTCGGCATCTTCTCATATTGATAAGCTTTATGTATTTGTCAGTCTCTACATTTGCGCAAGATAGTTTACCAATCGTAGAGAAAAAGGCTGACAGGACGATAATCTATCCTCAGCGAATGGAACTTACGGATGAAGAGACATTGATGGACGTGCTACAGATGATGCCAGAACTGATGATTGGCGGTTATGAGGATGTGATTTCCAGCTATGACCTACGCATCGACAACTGTCCGATGAATGGTGACACAAGGCTCATTCTTAGCCAAATGAAAGCCAAGGATATCGCTAAAATTCAAGTTTGTGACAACACGGGTGTTGCGAAGGGAACCATTGGAATGGGTAGGGTGTTGGATATAAATATGAAGATACCTGAAAAGTTGAAGGGTTTCGTGGAAGGACAGGGATACTTGGGGAAGAACGTAGCAGGTATAGCCTCCGTGAATGCGTTATATGGTAGTAAGCATACTGACCTATACGCCAATACATCTTATCGTCATCAGGATGGGAATGAGGAGTATCTGACGCTTCACATGACGAACCGGTTTGATGACAGAAACAAGCTGTTGACCTATTTCACCCAGCAATATATTGACATTCCTTCTGGTGCGTCACGTAAGGTTATGGGCAGGGCACGATACTTCCACACCTTCAATGACCAAGGTACTGAATTGCTCATAGTGGGCGGACATCAGTATACCAGCAATCCTGTCTTATCCAACAAACTGCCATTGTATATCGTTGAGTTGAATACGCCTTTGTTTTCTGAACGTCTGTCTATGATGCTGGGTGTTGAGGGAGATTTCCTGATGACTAAGCAAAAGGATACGGACAGGAGTTGGGATGTCTTCAATAACGATATCTATCTGCAGCTCACCTATTCCTTGCCTAAATGGAAGTTGACTATTGGTAATCGTATATTGTTCTATCACTACAAGTTGATGGATTCTGGAATCAGCCAAAAGCATTCCAATACCCGTGACAATGCAAATGCCTGCGTCATCTATGTACCAAATAACCGCGATCAGATTCAGCTAGGCTATTATCGCAAATACTATAATCCTTACTACTTAGCCCTTTTCATGAGTGTCAACTCACTTTCTGATGAGGAATGGGCGATAGCTAAGGGACTTCTGGAGGAATGGAATATCAATCAAGTGAAACTGGCTTATGCTTATAGTAAGCAGAAGTTGACTATTCAGGCTGAGACGAGTTTTTATGCCGTTGAAGACGGCGAGAATTTCATGGAACTGGATGTATCGGCTTATTGGAGAACGAATGGGTGGAGTCTGAAAGGTGGATCAAATCTGTATACATCAAAAAGTGGTACCTATGCTTCATTCCGATTTGCTCCCACTGCCTATCTTCCTTATGAATGGCAGATAGGAATGCAAGTAGTTTATTATACAAAAAACACACCAATACGTGAGTTAACTGGTGTACCTGTGTATGGATGCTTATCTGTAAACAAGCAATTCGGCAAAAAATGGAATTTGGGTGTTGATTGGCATGATATGTTTGATGCTTTCTGTAGTAAAGCAAAAGAAAACAGACATGCCGCCAATATTAAGTTGCAATATAGATTCTAACAATAAAAAGAAAGTGAGTATGACTATTGAACTGGATATGATACAAACTACCGGCATTGGTGCCTTAGCCCTCATCGTCGGTATGGTTTTAACGCGAAAGGTTGCTTTTCTTCAGAAATTCTGTGTGCCGTCGCCAGTAAGCGGTGGTATCATCTTTTCATTGATTTCCTTGGCACTGTATGGGTGGTTCCATGTTGAGATATCCTTCGATGGTACATTAAAGGATGTTTTCATGCTGGCATTCTTTACCTGTGTTGGCTTCCAGAGTGACTTGAAAGTAATCAAGCAAGGTGGAAAACTATTGGTAATCATGCTTGCCTTATTGATTGTCATTGTTGCTATGCAGAACTTAATGCCAATAGGAATTAGCCGACTAATGGGTGCTCATCCTTTAATTGGTATGGCATCAGGTAGTATATCAATGACAGGCGGACATGGTACGGCAGGCGGATTTGCAAGCGTTCTTGAAGGAATGGGACTGCAGGGCGCAGGGACAATAGGTTTGGCTGCTGCAACCTTTGGTCTAATTGCTGGTTCCATGATAGGTGGTCCACTGGCAGAACGGATTATCCGAACGAAGCTGAAGCACGAACAGATGCAGCCACAAGATGAAGAGATTGATCCTGCGATGGCTGGTATCGAGAGCGACGAGGCATCGCCGACGGGCCGTACCAAGCGTGTCAGCACGAACGAACAGGAGTTCCAGCAGTATGCGAAGGCTACCTATTGCATTATTCTGGTCATGGGTGGTGGCACCATCTTGAGTTGGTTATTCGCGAAGACAGGTATCACATTCCCACCCTATTTTGGAGCATTGATTTTAGCTGCCATCGTTCGTAACACTATAGGATTCTTCAGTTACAAAGAAAATGGCGAATGGGTGAAAGCGGATAAGTTACTTGATATGGAGCGAATCATCAGTGTAGGTAACATCTGCCTATCTATGTTCCTCGGAATGGCCATGATTTCTCTGAAACTTTGGGAACTTCAAAGCTTAGCTCTTCCATTGATCATCATCTTGGCGTCTCAGGTACTTATGATAGCCCTGTTTACATACATAGTAGCATTCCCTCTGTTAGGTCGCGATTATGATGCTGCCGTCCTGTGCGCAGGAATATGTGGATTCGGTCTTGGTGCAACTCCCAATGCTATGGCAAACATGAGTGCCGTATGCTATAAATACCACTACACTGTCAAGCCCTTCCTCATAGTTCCTATCATCGGTGCTATGTTCGCTGATTTGATAAATACAGGCATTATTACCCTCTTCCTGAATCTGCTAAAAGAATCCATATAGCAACATCTCACGTGTCTTGCGCCCTTTATTTATCGAGATTCCAAGAGATTTACAGGAGATGTTGCCCTCTTTTGACAAAATTCTATGCAAAAATAAAACTGCATATAAATCTATTGCGTTCTGTATATTTATTCCCCATAAACAAAGGAATGCCTTCTATCACTTGTTCCAGTATCTGTTTAGGGGGTATTCCAGTATCTCCCATGGGGGTATAACAGGCTTTAGCCTATAATTCTGGGCATAGGCGGCTGTAACGCCAATAACAATGCATAATCATTCAAAGGAGGTATTCAAAAAGTTTGTGAAGTTTGAACGACTTATCCAAGACAAAAATAGCGCACAGTCTGTTGACTATGCGCTATTGCTATAGAGTTTTTGAATCTTACTTCACCTCCTCGAAATCAGCATCCTGGATGTTATCATCCTTTGGAGCATCCTGCTGGGTCTGCTCCTGCTGGTTGTAGAAGGGACCTTGCTGCTGGTCAGCACCAGGCTGAGGACCAGCCTGAGCGCCCTGGTACATCTGCTGCGAAGCAGTCTGCCAAGCATTGTTGAGCGCTGCGATAGCAGTGTCGATAGCAGCGATGTCGCCAGCCTTATGAGCATCTTTCAACTGTTGGAGGGCATTCTCGATGGCGGGCTTGTGCTCTGCAGGAATCTTGTCGCCAATCTCCTTCAACTGATTCTCCGTCTGGAAAATCATAGAGTCAGCCTGATTCAGCTTATCAACGCGCTCGCGCTCC